>DASZFN010000904.1:0-4550 GCA_035939715.1 Gemmataceae bacterium
ACGCGGACCTGCCATGCAGGAGCTGGCGATTATTGAAGACGGAGCCCTCGCCATCAGGGAAGGCCGCATCGCCTGGGTCGGCAGGACGGATGAACTCCCGCCGCAGGAAGCAGGGAATGCCGAGATCATCGACGCTTCAGGAAAAACCGTGCTTCCCGGCTTCATCGACAGCCATACCCATCTCATCTTCGCCGGTTCCAGGGAAGCAGAGTTTGAACAGCGCCTGCAAGGCAAGACGTATCAAGAGATTGCCGCAAGCGGCGGCGGAATTAATGCGACGGTCACCAAGGTGCGTCAGTCAGCCAGGGAGCAGTTAAAGGCGGAGGCACGCGCGCGGCTGACACGGCTTCTGAAATTTGGCGTAACCACCGTCGAGGTGAAGAGCGGCTACGGACTGTCATACGCCGATGAGATCAAGTGCCTGGAGGTCGTTGCCGAACTGAACGAAGAAGGCCCCTGGGAATTAGTCCCAACGTTCCTGGGTGCCCACGCGATTCCTCCCGAATTCCATGCCAAGCGCGGCGAATACGTCGATCTTCTCATCCAGGGCATGCTGCCTGAAATCGCCCATCGACATCTAGCGGAGTTCTGCGATGTGTTTTGCGACGAAGGCGCGTTTACTGCCCAGGAAACCGAAGCGATCTTCACGCAAGCACAGAGGCTGGGTTTCCGCTTAAAGCTGCACGCCGATGAATTGACGGCCCTGGGCGGCGCTGAGATTGCCGCGCGGTACGGCGCAACGAGTGCGGACCATTTGCTGTGCGTTACGGAGGCCGGAATAGATGCGCTCGCCAAATCAGGCACCATCGCCACACTCCTGCCCGGCACCGCCTTCTTTCTTGGTTTGAACTACGCGCCGGCGCGCAAAATGATCGACCGGGGTTTGGCAGTGGCCGTCGCCAGCGACTGCAATCCCGGCACCTGTCCGACGGAAAACTTGCCCCTGGTCGGCAGCATGGCCTGCACGCAAATGCGGATGTTGCCTGCGGAAGTGGTGACGGCGCTCACCCTCAACGCGGCCGCCGCCGTCGGCCGGGCGGACCGCCTCGGCTCCCTGGAGGTCGGCAAGCAGGCCGATATTATCATCTGCAACGTGCCCAACTATCAGCAACTCTTCTATCACTTCGGAGTGAATCATGTCGGATGTGTCCTCAAGCGCGGACGCGTGGTTTACGCGGCTTGAGCCGGTTCAGCCGCCCGCCGACCTGGCGCGCCGCCCCGACGATCGGCGCCTTGGAGAAGTGACCGAGTTCTGGCGCGGCGGCCCCGCGGCCTTGCAGCCCGGCCGGCCTGTGCTGATCGGCTTTCCGGTAGACGAAGGGGTCCGGCGCAACAACGGCCGCACCGGCGCGGCAGCCGCTCCTTTCAGCATTCGCCGCTGGCTCTATCACCTCACACCAACCGATTGCCAGGAAGGAATCAGTCTTGCCGACAATCGCCTCCTCGACCTCGGCAACCTCCGCTCCGTGGAAGAGTTGGAGGACGCCCAACGGGCTCTGGGCGCGGTGGTTGCGGCCCTGTTGCAAGCCCGTGCCGTTCCCATCATCCTCGGCGGCGGCCACGAGACGGCCTATGGTCATTTTCTCGGTTACGTCGGCGCCGGCCTGGCCGCCGGCATCATCAATATCGATGCCCATCTGGATGTGCGCCCTTGCCTGGACGGCCGCGGCAGCAGCGGCACGCCGTTTCGTCAGGCGCTCGAGCACCCCTCACATCTTCTTGCCGGAGAGGACTACGTTTGCCTCGGCGCCCAGCCTCACAGTGTAAGCCGGCACCATTGGGACTACGTCCATGAACGCGGCGGTACGGTGCGCTGGTTTGACGGCGCACCTTTTCCGCTACGGGAGCACTTCCAGAAGGAATATCAGCGCATGGCCGGGGCGCAGAAAAATATTTACCTGACCGTTGATGCAGATGCGGTCCGCGCCGCCGACGTGCCGGGAGTGAGCGCTCCCAACCCGGTCGGTTTGCCCGGCCGGGATGTGGCCGCATGCGTGCGCCTGGCCGGATCGCTGCCTTCGGTGTCAAGCCTCGATCTGGTCGAGATTAATCCGCGTCTGGATCAAGACGACTTGAGCGCGCGCTGGGCAGCCGTGGCCGTCTGGAATTTCCTGATCGGGCTGGCCGTCCGAACCTGGAGGACGTAACAGCTAAATCAGCGTCTGCAATTCGGCAGCACACCAGCCCGAAGCGCCAGCGAGGGCCTCGCTGGCGCTTCGGGCTGGTGCAGCAGGTTCGCGCACGGTCATATAGTTCAATTACGGCATTGAGCAGGCAACGGTAACCCGGTCAATACGTGCGGCCCAGGTATCCAACGATCGCCCGCTTCACCTCCAGCGCGTCGATGGCTCCCGTCTTGCGGTACAGCACCTTGCCCCCTGGCGCGATGATCAGGGTGAAGGGCAGCGGACCTTCCCACTCCTTGTCAAGCCGGTCGGCGAACTTGTCGCGCTCCTTGAACGCGGCGACATAGTTCGAGCACGCAACATGCTTGTCCATGAGCACCTTCAAGGCCGCGTCCTTTTTCGTCGGATCGTCCAGGCTGATGGTGACGAGCCGGAACGGTCGTCCGCGATACATTCGGTTCATCGTCACGAATTCAGGGAGTTCTACCACGCACGGACCGCACCACGTTGCCCAGACGTTTACGACAAGTAGCTTCTTGGTATCGTTCCTGGCCAGCTTCGCGACGCTCTCCTCATCGATCGACTCCAGCTTGACGGGCTCCCGGTCCCACTTCTCCAGAGACCGCCTGGCATCTTCCTGCTTGTCGGCCCACTTGGTCGAGCAGCCGAAGACGCGCGTCTTCGCCACCGGCACCGGCTTCCCCTCCAGGAGCGCTGCAATGGCGTTGCGGGCGTCGTGCGACTTCACCTCCTTGACCTCGGCGTCGTCGATCCGCCCGACGTAGCGCAGCCTGCGCTCCTGGTCGAAGATGAACACATGCGGCGTGGCCTGCACTCCATAAGCCCGAGCCGTTTTCTGCGTTTCGCCGTCGTGGAGGTAAGGAAAGGCGAACTGCTTCGCTTTCGCCCGGATCTTCATTTCTTCAAAGGAGTCGCCCAGGTCGGTATAGCCCAGTTCGTCGAGGCGCACGGCCTTGGGATCGTTCGGGTTGATGGCCACCAGGGCGACGCCCTTGCTCCTGTAATCGGCGTGCAGCTTGATGATCCGGTCTTCGTAGGCCTGAGCGGTCGGGCAGTGGTTACAGGTGAAGACAACGACGAGCAACTTTGCACTCGCAAAGTCCTTGAGCGAATACTCGCGCCTGTCGACACCGGGCAGCTTGAAATCCGGGGCGGCAGCCCCGATCGGCAAGGTGCGCACCGCCGGCTCGGCCGCAACGACAGCCGCCGAGCCCGTCACCGCCAGGGTCCAGAGGAGCACGAAGCTACAGGCACGAGTCATGGTGCATCTCCTGAAACGTGTTTTCCACGCCTGCGCGAGAATGTGAGTCATCCAGGCCAATGTATGCCGCCGCCCCCGCCGTGTGCAGGCTTGTCCTATTTTCGGCGCTTCCATGAGAAGTGCGATCCCTGGGGAAGTGATAACCAAAATTGAGTTTGCCTCGCCAATTCATCAAGCACCTGGAGTTGCACTTTCTCAATACGCTGGAACAACCGCTCAGCCGGCTGGAAAAAGCAGTGACTCGATCTAAAATAGAAATGACCAATTCTTGAAATCTTCAAGCGCGTGGGCGCGTGCCAATCCGAGTTTTTTTTCTTGCAAGTTAGCTTGAGAAGGGGTATAAGCACGTTGGGATGCCATTAGGCCTCCCGGGTTTCTAACATCCATTCTCTCTCAATGGTGTCATCATGAAACGTATTCGCAGACACTGGACGAATCCCAGGCACCTTACGGGATTCACGTTGATCGAGCTGTTGGTGGTGATCGCGATCATCGCCATCTTGATTGGTCTGCTGTTGCCGGCCGTCCAGAAGGTTCGCGAGGCGGCCAACCGCATGTCCTGCTCCAATAACCTGAAGCAGATGGGGTTGGCCTTACATGGCTTCCACGACACATTTAACGTTCTGCCGTCCGCCGGGTGTGCCGACGGCAAGCCGTTTTCCGCCGGGCCCTGGCCGATCGGCGGAGAAGGCACCAACTGGTCCATTTACATCCTGCCGTTCATCGAGCAAGGGAACGTCTTCGACAAGCTGACGTTCAACGGGGACTCCGGATGGACGAACAGCCAAACCGCGACAGCAACCATCAACGGCGTACTTTATACCAGTTCGGCGTTGAACAACGTGAATCTCATCAACTCATATGGCCTCAAGTTGTACCACTGCCCGTCCGACCCGAAGCCGCCCATTATCCGAAACGACTCCAACGTGCGAGATGCTAGCGGTAACGAAGTTCTGCAGGTCAACCGGAACAGCTACGTGGCGATCGCCGGGGCGGTCAATAATCTCGACGGATCCGGGCAATTCCTTGAGAGCCGGAACACGGATGGCTCGAGCTGGAGCTGGCAATTCGGCATCACCGCCTGGGGCGGGATGATCTGCCCGGATTACAGCGGTGTCAAGTTCAGCTCCGTCAAGGACGGG
>DASZFN010000905.1:0-2799 GCA_035939715.1 Gemmataceae bacterium
CGCGCCTGGTCAATTCTCCCTGATGGCATCCCATGCGAAAACGCTGGCTTAACCCGAGGCAGCCAGCGAGGATGTGTTGCCGGACACGCGGGCGATGATCTCGCCAGCGCTTCGAGTTAATATGCCAACCCGTGCCGGTTCTACGCCCGCGATCAAGCTGCAAAGCTGCAAAAAACCGCTCCGGTTTTTGTTTGACTCCGCCATAAAAGGCTATACACTCAGCTGCCGTGGGTGCCAGAACTCGCCGAGGCATAGGCCGGGTGCGCGGGTCGTGCTGAAGCTGCCGACAGCCGACCTGAAGTGCTCACACTCCATTGATTGGCAGCAGGGACATGACAGACAAAGAAGCGCTTCGGGAAGCCCGTAAACGGTGGGGCAAGAAAGCCGTCGTCATTCACCGCCGCGAGTGGTTGCCGGCCTGGGCAACTCCTTATGCCGTGGGTGTACGCAAGGGTTGGGGCGAAACGGAAGTCCTCGGCCACGGGATGTCGTGGGAGCAGGCCTTTGCAGCCGCGGAGCGTTGCCCGCAGTCGAGCCGGGGCTGACACGTACCACTGCCGACTCATGCTCGATCTTATCTTTCGGGCTTCACTACCGGCGTGTTCTCAGCATTCCCCCATTCGGCCCAGCTCTTGTAGTAATTGCTTACATCCTTGGCGCCCATGAGTTCCAGGGCAAACGCCATGACGGCGGCCCGGCCGCCGGACTGGCAGTGCGTTACACTCGGCCGTTTCAGGTCGATCTTCTTTTCCTGGAAGAGCTGGGTCAGCTGGTCGGCGCTCTTGAAGCGACGGGTGTGCGGATCGAGGACTTCTTTCCACTCCAGGTGGACGGCGCCGGGGATAGCGCCGTTACGCTGGGCGGTCTTCTCCACGCCGCAATACTCGCCCTGGGAGCGAGCGTCGATGATCTGAACCGAGCTGCCAGGGAGCGATTGCAGCAACTGATCCATGGTCGTCAGGCGGCTCTTCTGCGGCTGCAATTGCGGACGCCTCGAGGAGAATTGTGGTTCTTCCTTGGAAATCTCGCCGACATCGGCCTTCCACGCTTGCCAGCCGCCGTTCAGCAGCCGAACGTTCTTTACGCCCCAGTAGCGGAGCAGCCACCAGGTGCGGGCTGCGTCCGGAGTGTCGCTGTCGCCGTAGACGACCACCGGTGTATCCGCGTCGATGCCTAGATCGCCTATTCGCCTGGACCAGCGGTTCAGGTCCAGGTCCAGGTCGGTAGTGAACGCCTTGCTCCAGGCGGCAGCATCCACCCTTGCCGCGCCGGGAACATGGCCGGCTTCGTATTTGACTTTGCTGCGGGTGTCGAGCACGCGGTGACTTGCCCGCGTCTCTGGTTTGGCGAGCTCACGCGCCTCGATCAGGAGCGACGCCTTCGGGTAAGCAGACGATTGCTCCGCGGCCGCGGTAGGTGCGACCGTCAGAAACGTGAGAATGAGGGTTATATTCGCAGTCATGGATCCGGTATCCTCAAGGGGCAACTGTTTCTCCAGGTCCATTCTATGGGACGGAGCCCGAAACATTTGCATCCGGGCGCGCAAACGATTACTCTCTTGCGCTATATGGCAGCGGAAGGGAAGATTTACATCATCGGCGTCGGCAGTGACGGCATGGCGGGCCTGACTGCACGCGCCCGTGAGTTGCTGACAGCGGCGGATTTGCTGCTGGGGTCGGATCATGCGCTGGATCTTGTGGCCGGCGTGAAAGCAGAGCGGCGCCGCATCGGGCTGGATCTGCAGGACGTGGTGCGCACGCTGGAGGAGAATCTGGGCCGCCAGCGCCCGGTGATTGTCGCCAGCGGCGATCCGCTGTTTTACGGCGTGGCCCGCTACCTGTGCGACCGCATGGGGAAGGAGCGCTTTGAAGTCTTCCCGCACGTCAGCAGCATGCAACTGGCTTTTGCCCGCGTCAAGGAGAGCTGGGAGGAGGCCTACCTGACCAACCTGGCCACGCATCCGCTGGACAGCGTGCTCGACCGGATCCGCACGGCCGAAACGGTGGGTCTGTTCACGACCGAAGCGGATAACCCCGGCTCGATCGCGCGGGCACTGCTGATCAATGGCCTGGACTACTTCCGCGCCTATGTCTGTGAGAATATCGGTGCCCCCGACGAGCGCGTCACGCAGGGAGAGCTAAGCGACCTGGAAGGCATGGAGTTTGCGCCCCTCAATGTCATGATCCTCAAGCGCAAGGCGGGGCGGCCGGACATGCCGCGCCGGCCCGGGAAGTTGCGTGCCTTTGGCAATCCCGACGACGTCTTTGCCCAGAGCCGGCCCAAAAGCGGACTCGTCACCCAGGCGGAAGTGCGTGCCCTGGCGCTCGCTCAGCTGGACATCCACTCCGGCAGCATCGTCTGGGACGTGGGCGCGGGGTCGGGGTCGGTCGCGATTGAGGCGGCTAGCCTGGCCCATCCCGGCCGAGTGTATGCCATCGAACAGGATGCCGCCGATTACCACCTGATCCTCGCCAACGCCGAGACGTTCGGGGTCCGCAACCTGTCCGCGGTGCACGGCACGGCGCCGGCGGTGTTCAAGGGTTTGCCGCCACCGGATGCCGTTTTTGTCGGCGGCACCGGGCACGAGGTCGGCCGCTTGCTGGAATCGGCTTACCAGGCCTTGCGTCCAGGAGGCAAGCTGGTGGTCAATGTCGCTACCCTGGAGAGCCTGAGCGCTATCTATGCGGCCCTGAAAGCGATGGCCGGGCCGGTGCATGTCCAGTTGATTAGTGTGGCGCGCGGCACGGAGCAACTAGAAACCCTGCGTTTTGAAGCGGTCAACCCGACTTTCCTGTTGAG
>DASZFN010000906.1:0-8403 GCA_035939715.1 Gemmataceae bacterium
TGACTCTCCGAATAGTCGCAAAGCAACGCCTTGTGTCTTCATTCCCAGGCTCTGCCTCGCGAGGCAGAGCCTGGGAATGAAGACACAAGGCGTTGCTTTGCGACTATTCGGAGAGTCAGGGCTTCGCAACGGTTTCCACAGGCACGGATGCACTCACCGCCGGAACCGCGGGCGGAGGCAGAACAACTCTTACTCCACGCGCCGTCCAATCAAACCCCTCCCAGCCGATCGTGGTGCCCTCCACTTTCGCACGCACACGGAAATGATCCGCCTGCTGGTCCACGATCGTGTAAGAGCCAGGTCCCTTGATTTCCAGGTTGGGCGGCGAGGCATAGGGCACCGGATAATACACGTCCAGCTCCTGGCCGATTTCCACGCGCACAGACCCCTCCTGGGTGTACGCGAGATGCTCGTCCGGCAGCACGGTCCGGTCGCCGATGGATAGGCTCATGCAGCCGAGAATAATGGCAAGCCAGGCGAAGGCTGAAGCAATACCTGCCATGCGCCGTAGGAGCAGACCATGCCGCGCAAGAAAACCTGGAGAACTTGCGTAGTTCTTCATGATTCCTTCCTGAAGAATACCGACCACCGGGGTCGGTTTTTGACAGTAATGGCACGAGAATGCCCGCCCATCGCAGAAGTTCTCCCGGCTGTCAATCCGAGTCGGCCTCTGTAAGCGGCCTTTGGGTGGGACCACCGACCTCATGGCTTTACCGACCTGGACCTGGAGAGCTGTTCCAAGGAATTCTTTGCTTCCTGACGAATCCACGCGCTGGCTGCCTCATTTTTCAGCGCTTCCAGTGCTTGCCGGGATTGCCCTGAGCCGATTTGCTCCAGGACCTCCAACGCACGCAGCACACGCAACCACCGCGATGGCAGAATTGCTTGCTCCAACCGGGCAAGCAAGGGCTCGATGCGGCGCACGACCTCAAGCGAAGGTTTATTGGCCAGCGTTTGACGAAGCGCGGGCTCGGCTAGTTCACCCAGCAATTCCAGTTCTTCTGTTGCTTTGCTGCGGATGGCGAAGCGATTGTCGTCCAGGTCCCGAATCAGGCGCGGAATCTCATTTACCCTGGGACCTTCAAGCCTGCGAAGGCGCTCAAGCAAAAACGGGATAGCCCGGTCTGGCGTTGCGGCGAGTTGCCAGATGGCGCGATCCAGGCCCCAGGCTTCTTCTGACAGAAACCCGCGCCACAAATTCTCAGGATCGTCGCCCGGCGCATGAATAGAGTTCGACGGTGCACCCGCAAGCAGGTCCGCAAACCGGTTGCGAAACACCACCTCGTCCGCACTTCCCACGGCCACGGCCTGGCCATCAGGTAAAAAGTGGACCAGGCTTAGCTGGATATGCTCGTTCGGAGAGGTTTCCCCAAGGAACTGTAGCGCCTGCCTGCCGGTTGCCAGGTCCCAGAGATAGGCACGGCGGTCTGTGGTGGCGGCGGCGACCCGCCTGCCGTCCGCGGAAAATTGCACCATGCTCACGGCGCCGGTCATGCCCGTCAGCGCTTGCCGCCGGCCGCGGGAGGCGATCTCCCAGATCTCCAACGCGCCCTGTTTGCCGACGGCCAATGTTCGGCCCGTGGGGGCGTAGCACAAGCAGGTGGGGGTTTCGCCTAGGTCGATGGACGTGCGCCGCGCCAGGCCGCTGACCAGGTCGCGGAAATGAAGCCGTCCCGCGCTATCCGTGAGGGCGACTGTCTGGCCATCGGGCGACAGGCTGAATGCCGTCCGGCCAGGCCGGGGACGCTGGAAGAAACCAGGACGCTGCCAAGCGTCGCTCTGGGGCGCGGCTGCTCCAAATTGCTGAGTACATTGGCCCGTCTTCACCAGCCAGACTCGAAGTGTAAAATCAAGCCCGACGGCGAGCACCAGCTTGCCATCCGCAGAGAAGCACACGTCGATGGCGGGTTCGCCATTGCCGCGCAGGCGCCGGAGTTCCTTCCCGCCGGCCACGTCGTAGAGACGAACCGAGTTGTCACTGCAGGCGGCGGCCAGCGTCTTGCCGTCGGCAGAGAAGCTCAGCCCATTAATTACTGCATCGCTAACGCTCAGGCGACGGATCGCGCGCGACGGCGAATCGCTCCAGAGAAGAATGTCGCCGCTCGTGCCTGCGGACGCACAGATCTGGCCATCCGGCGCGAAAGCCAGCGCGGTAACGGGGCCGACGTGGGCGAGCCAGATCGTCGCAAAATTACCATGATTGGCTGGTCTGCCGGCGAAGGGCTGTTCCAGCCCCGTCTCGGCATCCCACAAGCAAATGCCGCCTGCCTTGTCCCCCGCTGCCAGGCGCCGGCCGTTGGGCGAAAAGGCGAGGCACTGAACTGCCGCCGGCAGGCCCACGACGCGCCGCCGCTCTGCGGCGGTGGCGGAGTCCCAGATGTGAATGGCGTTGCCATTCATCGTGGTGGCTGCAGCAATGCTCCGGCCATCCGGGGACAGGGTTGCAAACGTCTGCGTGTGCTGATGCAGGCCGATTTTTCTCATCGGCTTGCCCGTCCCTGCGTCCCAGATGAGGAGTGGATTGGCATCAAAGGAGCTGGCGACCAGGGCCTTGCTATCTGGTGTGAAAGAAAGCGCGATCAAGACCTTCAACCCGCTTTCCAGGCGACGCACCTCCTGACCGCCGGCTGGGTGCCAAAGTCGCACGGTGTTGTCCCAGCTTCCGGACGCCAGCAATTTGCCATCCGGCGCGAAACTTAGACACGTCACGCGCTCGCGGTGTCCTTCCAGTCGCCGCAGGAGCTTGCCGCTGGGCACGTCCCACAGGCAGACGGCGTTGTCCAAACCACCCGAGGCAATCGTTTGCCCGTCCGGAGAGAAGGCCACCGCGCGGATGAGGCCCTGTTTTGTGTCAAGGCGCCGGCGCAACTGCCCCGAGGGCATCTCCCATAAGGCGACGCTTCCGTCTTCCCCGCCGGATGCAACCAGTTTGCCGTCGGGCGCAACCACCAGGGACCAGACGTCGGCACGGTGCCCGAGAACACTCCGAATCAACTGGCCGCTGGCGACATCCCAAAAACGAATCCGTCCATCGGCGCCGCCCGAGAGGAGAACCTTGTTATCAGGAGTAAAAGCGATGGTCCAGACGGCGCCTGGCGGCTGCGAACTTTTCTTGGCAATGGGTGGATTATCGAATGGCTTTGTCGAATCAGGACCGCGAGATGGTTGCGAAAGACAGCCCAGGCCGGCGATCACAAGAAAGGCATTGAGGTGGGGCATGGACAGATCCCGCTTGCACCTTCATCCCCGCATTGCCCCATTGTAACTGCTTCGCGGGTGAAGCTCATGCAAGATTCGCGAGATTGCTAGCCAGACCACCGTCACGACACAGACGGTTCAATGATTGTCGCCGCTGCCGTGGAAGGCGATCTGATATTCCTTCACATTCCGCGTGGACGTGGTTTCCGTGGTTGTGTGCGTTACGAGCTTGAGCTGGTCGGGCGATTTCTTCGGCGTCAGATCATAGGCATGATTATCCGTGTCCCGTTGGGTAGTCACCGTCTGGCCGACGACGACCTCTTCCTCGCGGTCGATGGCATAACCCTTCGGACAAACCTGCTTGATCATCTCATCGGCCTGCTGCCGATAGTAGGTCGGCCAGTGGTTGCTGTTCTCGGGAATGGCGACAATGCCGCCATTGCCATCGCGCATGACCCAGTGCGGACTGGCACAGCCACACGCGCTTGCCAGAGCGAAAAGACCTGCCGACCCCAGGATACGAAGCTTCGATAATCGGTCCATGGCATTCCCCCGAAAGCGCAGCGTCCGGTTTCAAACAACTTTGTGGCGGCGGCTTATAAAAACTCGCTGCTGCGCAGTCAAGGCCAGGAGGGGATGCACACCTGACCGGGTCTCTTCATGAATTGAAATCAAAGCAGTCCGCCGCACCGGAACGATTGGCGCCGGCGCGGCGGACGTGGGGACTGGCTGGTTCTCGCAGTCCTTAGTAGCGGAACTCAATGCCAAGATTGATGCCCTGCACCCAGAAATCGGTGCGCTGGGAGAGCGGCGCCGGCGACAGCGGCGTGCCGGGAAGCGTGCCGAACTGCTGGCTGATGGGCACGAAGTTCGGGTTGACGGTGCGGTTGATCTGATCGCCGGGACGCGCGACGTCGCTCAGGTAGAGGAAGTTGTAGCCGATAAACACGCGCCACAACGGGTTGATTTGATAACCGACATTGAGGCCCACCTCGGGCACCACGGCGAACATATCATGACGGGCCCGGCCGCTGTTGGTCGTGAGAGCGAGAAGGCCGCCGGGCACCTGCGACGGCGTGCCACTAAAGGGGAAGTGGGCGGTGATGCCGGTGATGTTGGTCACCTCGTGCGTGTCGCCGATGCCGATCTTGCCTGTGGCGTTGACGAAGAACCCGTTGCTGTGGTACTCGCCGCGGGCGCCGATTTGCCCGCCATAGTAGTTGTTGGTGGTGTCGAAGCGATCGGTAATCGAGATGCCGCCCGGCGGATTGAAGGGACTGCCGGCAAACCCGGCGGAGCCGCCCGGCAGCAGCAAAGAGTTCTGGATGATGGCAAGGTCCTCGTCCAGATGGATGCTGCGGAAGCCCACCAACCACTCCAGGCGCATATCATTGGAGCGCGCGATCTTATTGACGAGGTTGGCTTCATAGCCGAAGAGCCGGCTCGAGGCATTCACGGTGACATTGCCGCTGAGGATGCCCGGGTCGGAGATGAGCGCGGTGGTTTCCTGGCCGGTCAAGGCATTGATCACCGGCCGCGCCAGCAGCGGGTTGCCGTTCGGGTCCGAGACCGCACTGTTATGCAACGGCTGGCGATCGGTAATAAAGAAGCTGCCTTCCAGGCCCCAGCAGCCGCCGCGGTCGAACCAGAAGCCGGAGGTGACGCGAAAAGCGTTGTAGGCGTCAAAATCCAGGCCCTTGCCGCCGAAGAGCACGGCGGTATCACTGGCGCCCAGGGCGCCCAGGGAGGCTCCGCCGGTGGTGACCAGCGGCGCGGACAGCGGCCCCTTCTTGTTCCACAGCACCATGTATTCGGCACTGGCCCAGAATGCTTCCGTGCCGTCGCCGGGGGCGGTCTTACTCGGTGCGCCGGGAAGCATGCCGGTAGGCAAGGCGCACTGCTGCGGGCCGAGAGGATTGGGCCAGTAGGGCGTGACCGGGCGCTCCATGGGCGGTAGTTCGGTGTTGACGATTTTGTTGACCACATCTGGGGCCGCGGCTTCTGTCGCCGTGGTCTGCGGCGCCTTACCGGCGGATTGCGCCAGGGCCAGTCCGGTTCCTGCCAGCAGCGCGGCCATTGATGCAACGAAACGTGATTTCATGGGAGACTCCTGTTCCCAAGCCGGCTCCCGTTAGCGTGTGCAAGGCAAGCCGGACAGTCTGCGGGATTCCTGGGTCGTATCGAATGTAACAGGCACTACGAATAGTACAGCTATTCCATAAATCGGCCTTGTAACGGATTTGCATGAGAAACGGCTTGAAAGATGGCCAGAAAAAGAGAGCGACGGCCGGGAAGCCGGGGAAGCTGGGCAGACTGATCAAAAGTCAGAGGTCAGAAGCCAGAAGTCAGAGGCCAGCAAATCTGACTGACTTCTGACCTCTGACTTCTCACTTCTGACTACAAGTGCGCAACAAAAAACCCGGTCTCCAGTGTGGAGACCGGGTGAAAGGTATTTTCCTTGCGCGGGGCGCTCAAGAGGTCGCCAGGATGTAGTACTCCTGAGAGGCAAGCATGGCAATGATGATGTCTTCGTCCTTGATCCGGTGCGTGCCGCCGGTCGGATCCGAGGCGAAGATCGGCTGGGCGCCGTGCGTGCCGTTCTGCAAGAGATTGACGTCCGAGGCGAGGCCGGCTGCATCCGGCGCGCGATGCAGATACTTGATGTACCAGCCCGTGACCAGGCCGGTGTCATACTCGACGCTGGTGAGCAGGATGCCGGCAACCTGGCCTCTGCTCGTGCCGCCGGCCAGCATCTGATCGTATTGCGAGCGCTCGCCGGCAGCCGGGGCTCGATTGAGGACATCGCTGAAGATGGCGGTCACGAAGCCGTCGTTGGTGCCGCCGCCGCGGTTCGCGAAGTATTCGGTGGAAGCGATCAGGCTGGCCGCCACCTGCTCGTCGGTGCCACCGGAGCCGAGCTGGGCACTGAAGCCCGCCAGCCCGGCCGCGTCCGCATTGCGGTGCAGGTAGTGAACGTACTGGGCCTGGACAACATCATTGCGGTACTCCTGGCTAAGCGTGACCAGGGCGACGAAGTTCTGCCTGGTGCCGCCGGAGTTCAGGTACGTCTCCCAGCTCTGCAAGCTGGTTGGGTCCACCGGACGACTGAGCAGATCCAGGTACACGTGATTGATGTACTTGTCGATGGCCGCGGTCAGGACACCACCACCGCCACCGCCAGTGTTAATGCCGCCGCCGGGAAGGTCAGCCTCGACCAGGGTCAAGGTGGCGGTGCTGGGCGTACCGAAACCGGGTCCGCCCAGGAGGTTGGTCAAGGTTAAATTGAGGACCTTGTTGGAGGATTGGAAGACGCCGTCGTCGCGGACCTTGACCGTGAAAGTCTGCGTGGTGACTCCCGGCCCGAAGACGAGCGTGCCGGTGACCGGCGTAAAGTCTGTACCGGCGACGGCCGTGCCGGAGGTCGTGGCAAACTGAACCGTAGCCGTGCCGTCCGTGCCGCCGACGCGGGTCACGGTGATGGTGGCGCTGCCGCCGTTCTCGCTGACACTGTAGTTGGCGGAGCTGAACTGAATCGTGCCTGGCGTGAAACCGATGTAACGAGCCAGGGCCAGCTTCGCATTCGGGTTGTCGCCGACGGCGCCGACCGTGAAAATCTGGCCATTGGTAAGGATGGCCGACTGGTTGGCATAATCGCTGGCGCCGAAACCGACGTCGTTGATGACCTTGCCATGGAAGCCAAAGGTCTGATCGAGCGTGCCGTCGACGTTGTAGCGGGCCATGGCGAAGTTCTTGTTGTTCGGGTTGGGCGCCGGCGCCGGACCGGGATTGGTTGAGCTGGTGGTGGTGAAGCCGGTAACCAGGATCTTGCCGTCGGCCTGTATGGTGACCTGACTGGCCTGATCCTCGCTGCCCTGCGTGAAATCGTTGGAAAAATCCGTAATGACCACGCCGTCCGCCGTGAAGGTGTTGTCGAAGGTACCGTTGGTGTTTAGACGAATGGTGGCAAAATTGTCCTGGTTCAAGGCGTTGGGCGGGCTGCCGCCGGGGCCGGCGACCTGGTATTGCGAAGTACCTGAAACCAAGATCTTGCCGTCGAGCTGGAAGGCAATGCTGTAGGCCCGGTCCTTGAACGGGCTCGGCCCGGTGAGTCCGTATGGCGAGGTCGCAAGGTCGTAAGACACCAGACCGCCCTGGAAGGTTTTATCCAGCGTGCCGTCCGGATTGAAACGGGCGATCGCGAAATTGTCGGCGAGATCGAGTTGCTTGCCGTCTTGCTCAATGTTGGTCCAGCCGACGGCGACAATTTTCCCATCCGGCTCGATGCCGACGTCGGTGAGATTGTCCGTGCTCTGGAACGCTCCCTTGCTCAGGGTTGCGCCGACATTGGCAATGACGCGTCCATCGGCGTCGAAATCGGCGTCTTGCGTGCCATCGCTGTTCAGACGCGCCACGGAAACGTCCACGGTGGCCGGTCCAATGAGACTTTCCCCAGCGAGATGGGCATGAATCAGGGGTTGCTGCAGGGTCAGCTGAATTTGTCCGCCCGCGCCTACCGTCGAGAACACGACCAGGTCAGACTCAAGCGTGGCGCCGGAACCGATCTGAAATGACTGACCGGCGCCGACGATGTTGGTTACGGTAATGGTCCTGTCGCCAACCGCGGAATTGAAGGCCAGGGTAGTGAGTACGGGCTGCGTCGTGATGGTGGTGCTGCCGGCCACGACGATGCGGCCATCGGGCTCGATGGTCAAGGAGCTGGCCGTGGATTGCCAGTGCGTCAGCGTGTTGGCCGGCACCGGCGCGGGTGGCGTAAAGTTAATGGTGGCGGTGCCGTTCTGGCTGAAGCCAAAGCTCTTGTCGAGTTGGCCGGCGGCGGTAAAGCGCGCCACGCCGAAGTCGCTGTTGCCACTGCCGTCGATGGTGGTGCCGACGACGATGACCTTGCCGTCTGCCTCCAGCGCCACCGACACCGCCTTGTCGACACTGTTGGCGGAGAAATGGACATTGGCAATGCCGTTGGTTCCGAAGGTCGGATCGAGCGTGCCATCGGTATTGAAGCGTGCCACGTTGAAGCCGGGGACCGCGCCGTTGGAGACGTTGGCGATGAGGTACTTGCCATCGGGCTGGACCGCCAGGCTCTTGAAGCCCGTATTGGCGGCATCGCTGGCGTTGTAATTCAGCGGGGTGATAACGAGGCCGCCGTTTCCGAAGGTCGGGTCAAGCGCGCCCGCCGCCAGCAAGGCC
>DASZFN010000907.1:0-1515 GCA_035939715.1 Gemmataceae bacterium
CAGATGGCAAAGATCGGCGCTGGGCACAGCGTTGGCAATCGGATCATGAAGATCCTGCTCCTGCCGTGATTTCACACAGGCCAGGAAATTCTGCATGTGGAGGCTCGTGGAATCGCCGGCGCCGCGCTCAGGCCGCTCTTCCATGATCAGTTCGCTCGAATCGCCCTTGTACGCCTGGAACCCCTGGTCGCTCATCGCTGCCCAACCGTCGCTGCCATAGAAGAGGTCGCCAACAGCGACGTTGAGCGGATTGCTCGCCGGTCCCACCTGCGTGGGCGCTGGAGCGGCCGGAGGCGCCGCTACCGGAGCCGCACCTTCCGCGGGCCTCTGCCTACCCGTTCCGCCGCGGCCGCCACTCATCGGTCCTGCCGTCACCACACGCGTCTGCCGAACGCCCTCGCCGTTGGTCATTTTGCCGCGCACCTCGATGACGAGCTCCTGCTCGCCGTAGCTAAACCCGGCCGTGAGCGTGTTGGGTGTTTCTGTGTCGTCATCGATACCGAACTTGCCGCCGAATGCCATCGCCGTCTTCGGCCACAGAGGATCGCCCAGCGCCCAACGCGCGATACCGGTTTCGTGCACACCCTGGTTCCCGATGTCGCCGTTGCCGGTATCCCAAAACCAGTGCCAGTAGTACGCGAAACGCTTCTGGTTGAAGGGCCGCATCGGTGCGGGGCCGAGGAACAGATCCCAATTCAAGCCGGGAGGTGTGGGGGTATCCGGCGTGTGGCCGATGGAGGGACGCAGCTTGTAGCACAGTGCCTTGGTCATGTATAGCTTGCCGATCAACCCCTGTTGGACCGCCGAGATCGCCTTGACCTTAAACGGCCAGCTCCGATGCTGCGATCCTACTTGCATGATGCGCTTGGTTTCGCGCTGCACCTGGATCATCCGCATGCCTTCATGGATGTTGTAGCAAGCGGGCTTTTCCCCGTAGACGTCCTTGCCCGCCTTCATCGCCCAGATAGCGGAGAGCGCGTGCCAGTGGTTTGGAGTCGCAATCGAGACCGCCTCTACCTTCGGGTCGGCGTACATCTGACGCATATCTTCGAATTCCCTGGCTTTTTCCAGGTTCTTCCTCGATAGCGTCGCCTGGGCCTTTTCGCGCGCGGCCTGGTTGACGTCGCAGAGGGCGACGACCTGAGCCTCATTCAGACCGGTATAGGTATTGACGTGGCTGCTGCCGCGGCCTCCCAGGCCCACGATGCCGACGTTGACCTTGTCATTTGCGCCCCACACGCGAACCGCGGACGCAGCGGTCAGGGCTCCGAGGAAAAACCTGCGAGTTTTTGGATCAGACACCGTGAGAGACTCCTCTTTCGGGCCAATTGTATCAGGTATTGGGTAAGGCCTTGCAACGAATGCCTCTCGAGCCATGGACTAGCCAAGTTGAATCAATGCCTTAAATACCAAATGTCGGGAATGTCGGGTTTCTGCAAGAGAAGAGAGGCTCCGCAATCGTTGAGCCCAGCGCTGTCCAGGACGGAACGTAAGGGATATTGGACTCCAGTTGGA
>DASZFN010000908.1:0-4323 GCA_035939715.1 Gemmataceae bacterium
CGCCGTCACGATTTCCGTGACGCACCATTCGCCGCTCGTCAGCAACTGCAACAGTTGCAGCCGGGGCGCATCGCCGAGCGCTTTGCATAAATCGGCCGCGGCCTGGAGGGCGTCCACGCTCATGGGAATGCCCTTGTGGCCTGCCCCGGCATGATCGGCCCCCTTGCAACTTGGCATGCTTTGGTTAATGAACAATGCTCCCCTGGCGAATGACTATTTCACTAACTATTGAAATAGCACATTAAGTTGGGCTTGGCCAGATTTGTTTCGCGAATTTTTTGCGATTTCCCGGCATGCGCATGAATGCTGCCGTTGGCGTCGAGTGCACCAAGCTTGATTTTCTAAGCGAAGCGGCGAAAATGGCGACGGGGGTTTATGTAATGTGCGCCTTTGGGAAGATAGCCGCCATCGGCCAGGTCTGGTTGACCGCGATCATGGTGCCGATCGCTGGCCTGCCGCATTTCGATTGCCGCTGCCCGAATGGGCAGGTCAAGCACTTTTGTATCGGCATGGCCGCCAAAGCTTCCGGCTGTTGTTGCGGGAGCGCCTGCTGCTCGTCGTCATCGGCCGGAAAGTGCTGCTGCGGCTCACATGCCGGGGCCTGTGACGGACAGAGCAAGCGCTTTTCTTGCTGTAAATGCCAGCACAACCGCGAGGCCACAAGCGGCCGTCAGGCCCTGGAGCGAAGCGGCTGCACGAAAACCGCCGTCCGGGCGGGCGTTTTCGCAGCCTCAGATGGCAAGGCCACGGCCGACTTATCCCAGGCCGGGCTGCCTCTCACGCCGTGCTTGCTGACTCCTGAGCTCTCCGGTGAAGTCGTCACCGCTCATCTTCGCTGGCAGAAGCATCTGCCTGCCCCGCCTCCCGATGTCTTGAATCTGCTCCAGCGCCTTCTCATTTAGACAAATCTTCCTCCGGTCTGCGCGCCACGCGGCCTCCCATCCAACGGGTCCTGCAGTCGTCGTGCGCACCAGCGGACACCGGGCCCACTTGTGCTCTTCCTGAATGAACCGGCGGGAGTGGATTACCCAATGTGCAAGTTCTTGAAACCACGTTTGATCATGGCGATAGCCTACCTATTCGTAGCAGGGATGGGCTTTTGCGTTCTCGCTTTCCCGCAAGGCGAGCAGGGGCGCGACGAAAGTCGGTTCCAGCAAATCAAGCCGGGCATGACGTTGGCAGAAGTGGAAGCGATCCTTGGGCCGCCCATGATCCAGCTCGAAGAGCCCGAGGAGCTAAAGCTATGGGCAGCCACGGTCAAAGATCGAGCTTGCTGGGAAGCGGGAATTTGGTGGAGCCCAGACCGGCAAACCACCCTGCACCTGTACCTCAATCAGGACGGCAAGGTGAGTCGTGCCCTCATCTCCAGTTCACGTGAGTGACGAGATGCTGGCTGCCTGGCTTGAAGTATTGCGCTGACGGCATTTGGGCCGGCGCGGGTCCTCGCTGGCGCGTTTTGAAGTTGCGCTTTTTCATCGCTCAGACGCGATATTTCAATGCCACGGCCTTGTGCCGTGGTCGCTCACGTTGGTTGCTTGCCCGCCAGAAACAAGCGTGAAGTACCACGGCACAAGGCCGTGGCATCTGCAGACGAAGACTTCTGGGCTAGAAACCAACGTAACCGACCACGGCACAAGGCCGTGGCATTGCATCAACAGAAAAGGCGCAACTTCAAAACGGCGCGTCGGGTTACCATGCTGCCGAAACTCCACGGCCGCGCCGCGCTTTCCTTGGCTAGCCGACTTCGCGCCGCGCTTTCCTTGGCTAGCCGACTTCGCGCCGCTATAATTCCCCGCATGGCCCTTCACAATGCGGCAGAGAGTTTTCCTGTTGAACATCCAAACGCTGCCGACGCGCTGCGACCCAAGTACAAGCGCGTGGTCCTCAAGCTCAGTGGCGAAGGGTTCGGCCACGCCAACAAGAGCGGCATCAGCATCGACGAGACCCTGAGCATCGCCCGGCAAGCGCAACGCGTCCTGCAGCGCGGCGTGCAACTCGCCATCGTCGTGGGCGGCGGCAATATCCTGCGCGGCGCCCAGTTCAGTGCCGGCGGCGAGGTCATTCGCGAGGCGACGGCCCACTACATGGGCATGCTGGCCACCGTCATGAACGGCCTGGCCCTTCAGGATGCTCTGGAAAGCCTGAACTGCGAGACGCGTCTGCAGACCGCCGTGCGCATGGAGAATGTCGCGGAGCCGTACATTCGCCGCCGCTGCACGCGCCACCTCGATAAAGGCCGCATCGTCATCCTGGCCGGCGGCACCGGCAACCCGTTCGTCACCACGGACACCGCCGCCGCTCTGCGGGCCCGCGAGCTGGAAGCCGACATTCTCCTCAAGGCCACCAAGGTGGACGGCGTCTACAGCGAACCGCCCGAGGAAAATCAGCATGCCATCCTGTACGACCGTCTGACCTACGACCAGATCCTGCGCGACAAGCTGCGCGTCATGGACTTGACCGCCATCAGCCTGTGCCAGGAAGCCAGGATGCCCATCCTCGTATTCAATTTCAAACGTGAGGGCAACATCGAGCGCGCCATTGCGGGACACCGTATCGGTACCCTCGTGACGGAAGAATAAGGTCATTCGTCACTGGTCATTCGTCATTCGCCGGGCGAATGACCAATGACGAATTACCCAAGAGACTAATCCGCGTCAGGGGAAAGGTTATTGGCCATGACCAGTGATGAAATCCTCTTCGATGCCGAAGAACGCATGGAGAAAGCCGTCAGCGTGCTCAATGACCAGCTCCGCGGTCTGCGCACGGGCCGGGCCACGCCGGCACTGGTGGATGGGATTCGCGTGGAATACTATGGGTCGCCGACTCCCCTCAAGCAGTTGGCCCAGGTCAACACCCCCGACCCGCAGCAGATCGTTATCCGGCCGTTCGACCAAAACAGCCTCAAGGACATCGAAAAGGCGATTCGCTCCAGCGACCTGGGCCTGTCGCCGAACAACGACGGCAAGATGATCCGCCTGATTGTCCCGGCCATGAGCGGCGAGCAGCGGCAAAAGATGGTGGCGCGCATCAAGAAACTCGCCGAGGAATCCAAGGTGGCCCTGCGCAACATCCGCCGCGACGCCAACAAGCATTTCGACCAGGGCGAGAAGGACAAGGAGATGACCGAGGACGAGCGCGACAAGGGCAAGGAAGAAGTCCAGAGTCTCCTGAAGAAATTCGAGGACCGCGTCGGTGATTTGGCCGAGAAGAAGTCCAAGGAAGTGATGGAGCAATAGCCTCCGTGGCCTGCGCTCCAGAGTCCGCGGCGCCGGCGAACCGCAAGCGCGGACAGGGCCGGCACATTGCCCATGCGCACGCTTCACGAGGTTGCCCGGCAATTCCCCGCTGCCGCGGAGCATGGCCTGACGCTCGACCAGGTGCTCGACCGCCGCCGGCAGTTCGGCAGCAATCGCCTGACGGCTCCGCCGCGCCAGCCCGCCTGGAAAAAGTTCCTGGCCAGGTTCAACGATCCCATCATCAAAAATCCTGCTGGCCGCGGCGGCCCTGTCGTTTCTCATTGCCGGCTTCGGACCCTTCCTCGCACAGCTTCGTTATTTGCTCGGGCGAATGACGAATGACCACCTCCCATCGCCGCCGCGATATGATGATGAATAGGAGGCTTCCCATGGAAGACAAAAAGCAAGAATTGCAAGAGGTCGCCGCCAAGCTTGGCATCGGCGCCTATCGCCGGCACGTGCTTCTGTGCATGGGTCCCAACTGCTGCACGGCCGACGTTGGCCAGGCGGCCTGGGAGACGCTCAAGAAAACGCTGAAAGAGCGCGGCCTCAGCTACGGCCCGAATGCTTGTTACCGCACCAAGGTCGGGTGCTTACGCATTTGCCAGGATGGACCCACGATGCTGGTCTATCCCGAAGGCGCCTGGTATCACGGCATGACCGCGGAGCGGATTCCCGAGTTTGTGCAGCGGCACCTTGTAGAGGACAAGCCTATCCGGGAATGGATGTTCGCGGAGGGCCCGTTGCCGGAGCCCGGCGCCGACACGCTGCCTACCGACTGAACTCGTCGCGCAGAAACGCCTGGGCTTCGTCCCACAGGTCGGTCGCCTTTTCAAAATTCACGTCCATCACCTTGACCTGCTCGGGCCGGAGGATTTCCCTGGGCAACTGGGCCTTCACTTGCGGGTTGAGGGGGATCTGGTGGCTGGCGGTCTCGGCCAGTTTGGCCTCCACCTCTGCACTCAACAGGTAGTCGATCAGCTTCCGCCCGCCGTCCGGGTTGGGATCGCCGCGAATGAGCGCCACCGTATTGGGAATGAAGAGCGTGCCCATGCGTTCTTCCCTGGGACGCTCGCGATCGGGAAAG
>DASZFN010000909.1:0-5114 GCA_035939715.1 Gemmataceae bacterium
AAATCCCCGCCGAATGCAAAGTAGTGAACATGCAGTGAACGCCATGTAAAGAAAAGCGCGAACAAAATCTGAACTTTGAGGGGTCCAGGAAACCAGTTTGCCACGTTTTTTGAGCCAGGGGGGTGGACACATCAGCCTCGCGGTCGAAAAATGCGCAAACCTGGCGCGTTTTTGCACCAGACCAGGTAACATTTGCGCCCAAACGTGCGACTAAAGGTGTAGAACAGGCGCCTGGGGACGGTTGGCAGGAGAAGCGAAGCGGTGGCGGACTGGGAGCGGATTGTGCGCGAGCACGGTCCTCTGGTGTTCGGCACGGCCTGGCGGATTTTGGGGCATGTGGCCGACACCGAGGATGTCGTGCAGGAAGTGTTCCTGCAGGTGTACCGCATGCAGGCGACGCAACCGGTGCGCCACTGGCCGGCGCTGTTGCGGCAAGTGGCCGCCTGCCGGGCGCTCGATCGCTTGCGGAAACGCCGGCCGATGCTGTCGCTCAACGGCGTGCATCTCTCCCGTTCACGCGATGGTCCGGAAGAGACGGTCCACGGACGCGAGCTGGCGGAGCGCCTGCGGCAGGCCGTCGCCCGCTTGCCGGGGCGCGAGGGCGAAGTGTTTTGCTTGCGCTACTTTGAGGATCTCTCGTATCAACAGATCGCCGAGGCCCTGGACATCAACCCCGGCGCCGTGGCGACGGCGTTGCACAAGGCCCGCGTCAAGCTCGAGGCCATGCTGGGCGAATTTGTTCACGAGAAGTGTTGAGGTTCACGAGCCATGCATGAAGAACTTGCGTCGGCCCTGAATGAGCTCGAAGGTCCGCTGCGCCGGGCCGTGGAGCAAGTGCGCGCGGAACCGGTGCCCCAGGAAGGGCTGGAACGATCACTCGAACAGGCCGGGAGGCTGCGGATGCAAAACGTGACGAACCGAGCGCCTCAATACCATGTCGCGTTCGCGGGGCTTGTCGGGCTTGCCGCCAGCGTGCTGATTGCCTTGATTTTCTGGCCAGCGAGCAGAAACGGATCGCTCGCAAGTCCAGAAGAAGCGCAGCGACAGCCACAATTGGCGCTGCATCGAAATGAAGATGCAGGCCCGGTCGATTCTCTTGATGACGCAGTAATGCGCAAGGCTCCGCAGGGTGGATATCGGGATCGGGCAACAATGCCTGACATAAGAAATCCGAAGGCAATGGCTGACATAAGAAGTCCGCGAGACCTCGCGCAAAAGCAAGGTCAGGAATTAGGGGGCAATGGAGAAGTTAAGGCAGCTGATCCCATGAGTCAGGTGCAGATCATTGGAAACACAGTAACGAAGGACAGCGTCATCCGTCGGCAAGCTCCTTTGGAGCCCCGTCTCAAACTCGAACCGCCGGGGCCGCAGGCATTGTTTGAACGGGCCTCGGAGCTGCCACCAGCTGGCTCCATGGGGAGTATGCGTGGCGGTCTTGGTGGTGGCGGGTTCCAGGCGGGTGGCGGTCAGTTAGGTTACGGCGGCGGTGGTTTCAACGGCGGTTTCCAAGGCGGTTTTCCGCAACAGAACGCTTTGCCACGGCAGATGGGCGAGATGAAGCCGGGTGTGGGCGGCTACCTTTCATCAAACCCCAGTCCCAAGATCAGGATCAGTCTCGGTACGACTAGCCAAGATCTTGAAATGGATTCAAAACCATCCGCGGTATGGAAAGACATATCCAAAGCCCCCCCCAAGTCTCGAGAACAGCAGTCGAAGGGAGGAAGGTTCCAATCGCAGATCACCGGAGACGGCAAGGGAGAAGGACTCCCTGAACTGGGCGGGATCATCATCTCCGGCTCTAATCCACAAGATGTGGATGCCATACTCAAAATCATCGAGCATTACAAAAGCCTCACGCCTGACGGCAAGCTGAATGCCAAGGAAGTCAAAGAACTGCAAGCTTCCCTGACCAAGAAAATGACTGAGAAGCCGACTTCCCAACTCAGCATAAGCCTTCCCGGGCTGCAAGTTCCCAATTCGGGTGACAAGGGGCAAGCCGCGCAGCCGCGCGCGGAAGAAGCAAGAAAAACCGTCCGCGTAATCAGTCTCAAAGGTATCGATCCCGCCGTAGTTCAGCAGGCCGTCGACGCCATTCAGGGCCGGCGGAGCGAATCGGAGTCCGGCAAGGATAGCAAGGGAGAAAAAGCCGCAGAAGAATCCGGACCAGCGCAAACCTGGACCCGCGACGGCCGCCCGCCGACCTTCGCGCGCGTCTACCTCGGCAACGGCAATTCGCTCGATCTGGTCAGCCTTCAAGTCACCGTCACTGTCGAAGGCCCACGGGCGCGGACAGTGGTCGATCATATCTTCCGCAATCCCCACAATCAGCAGCTTGAGGGGACGTTTGAATATCCGCTGCCGACGGGCGCCAGTCCGAGCTACTTCGCCATGTTCCTAGGCCAGACGCGGGATACCATGCCGGCGCGGTTTGTTCGGCGCGGCAACGACACGGCTTTGCCGCAGGATGCGTTGGCCCGCCTGACGCCCGACCAAATGGTCAAGCAGGTGAGCGCCGCCGACTGGGGCACGCTGCAAGAGGCGCGCGTCGTGTCCAAGCAGAAGGCTCTGGAGACTTATGAAGACGTGGTGCGCGGGCGCATCGATCCGGCCCTCCTGGAATACGCGAGCGGCAACACGTTCAGCGGCCGGGTGTTTCCCATTCCGCCCAGGGGCTATAACCGGGTGATCCTGGCCTATGAAGAGCTGCTGCCCGTGGTCGGCGACAAGGTGGCCTATCGCTTTCCGCTGCCGAATCGGCCGCTCAAGGAAATGCAATTCACGCTGCAGGCGAACGCCGCCGAGTGCAAAGCGCCGCTGTTCTTTCCCAAGGACACCAAGCGCGAGGAGGGCGGCAGCTTCCTCAGTTACTCCCGGACATGGACGAACGGCACGCCCGACGGGCAGGTCGTGTTCGCCTTTACGCCGGCGCATCCGGAGCTGCAGGCGATCAGCGGCCGGCAAGGAGAGAATGGACCGCAGTATGTGTACGCGCGCCTTCGGCCGGAACTGAGCAAAGTTCAGAGCGAGACGGCGTTCGCCGGCCAGGCGGTGTTTTTGCTCGATACCTCGCTGAGCGAGCATCCGGACCGCTTTGCCGTCAACATGCGGCTGCTCCGCAAGATCCTGGAAAGCGATCCGGACATCAAGCAGTTCAATATCCTGGCCTTCAACGTCGCGCCGGCCTGGGTCGAGCCGAAAGGGTGGCTGGCCAACACCAAGCAAGGGCGCGAACAGGCGTTCGCCCGGCTGGACGGCATTGTGCTCGAAGGAGCGACCGATCTGTCCGCGGCCCTGGACAAGCTGGCAAAGCCGGGCTTCGAGATTGCCCGGGGTACGCCGCTCAATGTCTTCCTGCTCTCGGACGGCCAGATTACCTGGGGCGAGCCGGACGTGAACACGCTCATGGCCCGCTTCGAGAAGGGCTGCCCGTTTTCGCCGCGCGTTTACTGCTACCGCACGGGACTGGGAGCAGAAAACCTGGAGCTGTTCGAGGCGTTGACGCGGCGCGGCGGCAATATTTTCAATTGCTTCACGGAGGCCGATCTGCCGGCCGTCGCGCAGGCGCATCGCCGGCAGTGCTTGCAGGTCGAAAGCGTCCGCTTCGTCGGCGGCCCGCAGGCGAGCGACGTCCTCATCGCCGGCCGGCAAGCGGCCATCTATCCGGGCGGCGAGCTGATCGTCGCCGCCAAGATGCAGGGAACCGGGAAGACCGCGATGCTGCTGGAAGGCACGTTCCTGGGCAAAAAATACGCGCAGGAATATCCGCTGGACATCACCGGCTCTGCCGAGCAGGCGCCGCGCGGCTGGGCGGAGATCGCTGTGTCGTCGCTGCTGGCGCTCAACGACCCGAAGCTCGACAGCCTGGTGGTCGCCTACTGCCAGGAGTTCGGCATCGCCAGCCGGGTGGCGTCGTTCCTGGTCCTGGAGAACGCCGCCGACTACAAGCGCTTTAACCTGGAACAGGAACGCGGCAAGACCGTGAACGGCGACCTGGGCCAGTATCTCGAAGAGCTGTGGACCAGCCTCGGCCAGGCCGTCAAGCCGCGCGAGGCGTTCGCACGCTTCTTGAACCAGCTCGGCACGCGCGTGCAAAGCACCGATGTGCTCAAGTTGCTCGCCCTATTGCCCGACAACGCCTTTGAACTGCCCGAAAGCAGCCTCGCCGGCGCCATCGTGCACAAGGGCGACATGCCGCCGCGTTACCTCGCCGAGCGCGACAAGGATATCGGCAACGCGAACCTCTATCTGGCTGAAGCCCGGCGGCGTGCCGATGCCAACGATGCCTCGGGCGCCGTGCGCGCCCTGTCCAGCGTGGTCGAGATTTATCCGGGGCGGAGCGACGCCCTGCGCCTGGTCGGCTATCGCCTGCTCGATCTCCAGCAGCCGGTGCAGGCGGCGCGGCTCTTCCAGCACGTGCTGCAGAGCCGGCCCTTCGAGCCGCACAGCTATCGCGACCTGGCCCGCAGCCTGGAAGCCGCCGGCAACTACGGCCTGGCGGCCTTGCAGTACGAGATTATCCTGGCCGGCACGTGGCACAATCGCTTCGGCGATTCACTCAAGAACGTCGCGCTCGAGGAATATGCCCTCATGATGCGCGAAGCAATCCACAAACGCGCAGTCAGCAAGGAGCTGGCCAATCATTTCGGCGAGCGCCTGGAGCAGATCAACCCCGCCAGGCTGCAGAGCGACCTGCGCGTGACGATCTCCTGGAACACCGACGCCACGGACGTGGACCTGTGGGTGATCGAACCCGACGGCATCAAGTGCTTCTATCAGAACCAGCACACGCCCTCGGGCGGCGAGCTCTCTCAGGACCAGACGCAAGGCTACGGCCCGGAGCGCTACCAGATCAAGCAGGCCAGGAAGGGCGTTTACAAGGTGATGGTGCACTATTACCGCGGCAATCCGAACCTGCTGGCGGGCGAGACCAATGTCAACATCGTCGTCACCCGCCACGCCGGCACGCCGCAGGAGACGGTGGAACGGCATACGGTGATCTTGAAGAAACAGGACGAGGCAGTGGAGGTTTGCAGGGTGGGCTTTTGACGAAGCACCGAGCGGGGTAACAACTCTTCGGGCAGGAAGAGAGAAAGATGAAGAGTAAGATTAGGAAG
>DASZFN010000910.1:0-17080 GCA_035939715.1 Gemmataceae bacterium
TACTGGTTCCCATCTGCGGACAGCCGGGCAGGAAGCAGATATGACTTTGCCGCCCCCTTCCGCTTCAGCCGTGGACGCTGTGCCATCTCCAGCTCCTCCGCCAAATACAGACGGCTTTGTTGTCATCAGCGAGGTGGCGCCCTGTGCGGTGCCCTGGGTGTGGCCGGGGTGGATTCCGGCGGGCAAGATCACGGTGCTCGATGGCGACCCCGGCACCGGCAAGAGTACGCTCCTGATCGACCTGGCAGCCCGTTTGAGCCGCGGCCGGGCCATGCCCGACGGCCAGGCTGCCGGGCCCGCGGCCGTGATTCTTTTGACCGCCGAGGACAACCTCGCCGATACGGTGCGGCCACGGCTGGAGGCCGCGGACGCGGATCTGGCACGCTGTCACTCCTGGCGGGCCGTCGAAGGGAGCCGCCAGTTGCTCTTACCCCGCGATCTCGGGCTTCTGGAACGCCGTGTCCAGGAGACCGGCGCCCGCTTGCTGATCGTGGATCCGTTCTTCGCGTTTCTGGACGGACGCCTGGACGGCAATCGCGATCAGCACGTGCGCATTTGCCTGAGCCAGTTGAGCGGCCTGTGCGAGCGGCATGACCTGGCGGCGGTGCTGGTGCGGCATCTGACGAAGCGGGGCCCGCAAAAGGCACTCTACCGCGGCGGTGGCAGCATCGGCATTATCGGCAGCGCCCGCGCCGGCTTGCTCCTGGCACGCGATCCCGAGCGGCCCACGGGCCGCATCCTGGCCGGCACCAAGCGCAACCTGGCGGAAGGCGGTCCGTCCCTCGCGCTACACCTGGAGACTGTGACCGAGACCGGAACGGGCCGTATTTGCCGGGTGGTCTGGGATGGGCCGTGCCAGCAGGAAGCCGATCAACTGCTGGCGCCTGCCGCCGGCCCGAACGAGCAAGGCCGCCTGCGCGAGGCCGTCGAGTTCCTGCGGACCTTCCTCGGTAACTGTCCACGTTCGGCGACCGACGTCTTCCGCGTAGCTGCCACGGCCGGCATCATGCCCATTACTCTGCGCCGTGCCAAGGAGATTCTCGGCGTCTATTCGGAGAAAGACAAATATAATTTCGAAGGCCACTGGTGCTGGGTCCTACCCGGCTGGAAAAGCCGCTTCGTGGTCAAATCGATAGCCGAAATCGGCAGGGAGAGGGACGCGGCCGCAGCCAGGGCTGCCGCGGCTTTGGAAAGTCAAGCGCACCCAACGGAATGAAGGGCGCGGCTCCAAAAACCCGGTTTCCTGGCGAAACCGGGTTTGAGCCGGCTTTCAACCCGGGTAGGTGCCAAATGAGCATCTTCCACGAAGAAATAGCGTTTTTCACGTTATTAGTCGTTATCAGCCAAGGACATGCGTAGCCCGCCGAAGATGCTCATCTGGGCTTTTTCAAATGAGCATCTTCTCGCATTACTTCGCGACCTCGACCACCTCCCAGAGCTGGGCGTTGGCCTTTTCGGCGCTAGCGCGCTGAACCACGTTGCCGTCGTCGTCCACGTCGAGGACGAGGCCGCTGGATTTGGATTTGAGACGCCGCTTCTTGCCGTCGCCTTCCCACGACCAGCGCTGGTTGTCATTGCCTTCCGCCTTGTCATCCCACTGGATGATCTCGCCCCCCTCGTCCTTCGATTCCTGAGCCACATCCAGCACCTTGCCGCTCTTGCGGTTCACCACCTTGATGTGGTCGCCGTCCTTCTCCAGCTTCCATTGCTGGGATTCGTTCTTACTGTCGTCCTTGGCTGCCACGATCTTTGCGCCTGACTCCTCTGAATTGTCGGCGACGGCCAGGACCTTGCCGGTGGCTGCGTTGCGTAACTTCACGAACTTGGCGTCCTCTGCCGCCGCCGCTTGAATGGCCAACAAGAGACAGGCACTCACGACACCCAGAAGTAAGCGAACCATGGGAGACCTCCCTTTCCAGTAAAGCCTCGGAGAGACCAAGAACAACTCACTTCCATTTGGCCGCAACAACCACGCCGTGGCTCCTAGCCGCCGGCTTGGCCTCAGGGGCCGGACGGATGGAAGCGTGAGGCGAAGAGACGTCTTGCTGCCGCTCCAGGATGTTCCCGACCAGATCGTACAACGCCGGCAACACCAGAAGGGTCAACAACGTGCTGCTGATGACGCCGCCAATAACGACGGTGGCCAGCGGCCGTTGGACTTCCGCTCCCACGCCGGTGCTGAAAGCCATCGGCACGAACCCCAGGCTGGCCACGAGCGCGGTCATCAACACGGGACGCAGGCGGGTCAAGGCCGCCTCCTCGACGGCACGGTCAAACGGTACGCCTTCATCGCGGAGATGCCGGATAAAGCTCACCAGCAACATGCTGTTCAGCACCGCCACGCCGGACAGGGCGATGAAACCCACGCCCGCAGAAATGGAGACCGGCAATTCGCGTAGCCACAGCGCGAAAACGCCCCCCACGCAAGCAAAGAACACGCCAAGAAATACCAGGATCACGTCGCTGATTCTGTGGTAGGTGAGATAGAGAAGCGTACAGATCAGCAACAGCGCGGCCGGCACGACCAGCAGCATGCGCCACCAGAAGCGCTGGAGATTCTCGAACTGGCCGCCCCATTCCAGCCGGTAGCGCCCCTGCGGGAGCTGTACCTTGGCGACAAGCCGCTGCGCTTCCGCCACAAAGCCGCCCAGGTCGCGGCCGCGCACGTTACATTGCACGACGATGCGGCGCTGGCTTGCCTCGCGCATGATCTTGGCGGGACCCTGCGTTACCTCGATTTTGGCCAGGCGCGACAAGGGCAGGCGTTCGCCCGAAGGCGCCGCCACCAAAATCCGGCCGACGGCTTCCGGGTTGACTTCAAACCGATCCGGCAATCGCACCGCCAGCGGGAAGCGCAGCTCGCCGTCCAGGACTTCGCCTACTTGCCGGCCGGCGAGCGACTCCACCAACTCGAGGACGGATCGAGCGGGCACTCCATAGCGGGCGATCTGCTCCTGCAGCACGCGGATCTGCAGCATGGGCTGACCGCTCAATTGCTCGATGGCGCCGTCCGCATAGCCAGGGACCTGCTTCAGCACTTCCTGAATCTCCGCCGCCTTTGCCGTGAGCACGTGGAAGTCGTCTCCGAATAATTTGACGGCGACGTCGCCGCGCACCCCGGAAATCATTTCGTTGACGCGCTGCTCGATGGGCTGGGTGAAGACCAGGCGTTGCCCCGGCAGGTCGCGGAACTCTTGCTCGATCAGCTCCACGAGATCGTCCTGCGTCCTGGCCCGCGTCCAATCTTGACGAGGCTTGAGCGTGATGAAGAAATCGGTCTCCTCCGGCCCCATGGGGTCGGTGGCGACCTCGGCCGTGCCGCAGCGGGCCCAGACGTACTGTACTTCGTGGGGAAATTCCTTCAGCAGCAGATTCTCCATGAGCGTGTTGTAGCGGAGCGACTCCTGAAGGTCCGTGCCGGGCAACCGGAAGATATTGACGACCAGTGCCCCTTCGGAAAGCTTGGGGACGGCCTCAAAGCCGAGCGTGCGCGCTGCCAGCACGGCGGCCCCCAGTAAACCGACAGCGAGGAGAATTACCGCGAGCCGAAAGCGCAGCGCGGCGTGCAGCACGGGAGCATACAGCGTGCGGGCCAGGCGAACCAGCAGCGGCTCGCGCTCGGCGACTTTTCGGGGAAGCACGAGACTGGCCAGCACCGGCATCGCCGTCAACGACAGTATCATGCTGCCCAGGAGCGCGAAAATGACCGTCAGCGCCATCGGCCGGTACAGTTTCCCCTCCACGCCCTGCAGCGTCAGAATCGGCAAGTAGACGATCATGATGATCAGCTCGCCGAACAGCGTCGGCTTGCGTACTTCCAGGGAGGCGTTGCGGACAAGCTCCAGCCGGCTCTGGCTGCTCTGACGCTGTTGGGCCAGGTGGCGCATGGTATTTTCGATCATGACCACCGAGCTATCGACGATCAGGCCGAAATCGAGGGCGCCGAGACTGAGCAGGCTGGCCGCGATCCCGAAGCGCAGCATGCCGCTGAAGGCGAACAGCATCGACAGCGGAATGGCCAGGGCGACCACCAGCCCCGCGCGCAGGTTGCCAAGGAAAATGAACAGCACGGCAATTACCAGCAGGCCGCCTTCGAAGAGGTTCTTGCGCACGGTGCCAATGACCTGGTCCACAAGCTCGGTACGCTGGTAGACGGGAGTGACATGGACGTCGGGGGGCAGCGTCTTTTTGACTTCGTTCAGCTTCTCCGCCAGGTGCGTGGTGACTTCATGGCCGTTGGCGTTCATGATCGTGAAGCCGAGGCCGAGCACGGCCTCGCCCCGGCCCTGGGCCGTTACGCCGCCCATGCGCAGGGCGGCGCCGATACGGACATCGGCCACATTGCCCACGCGGATCGGCACGGTCTCGCGCACGGCCACGACAATGTTGCGGATTTGTTCCAGGTTCTCGGTGCGGCCGAGGCCCTGGATTAACAGCATCTCTCCGGCATGCTGCAAGTTGCCGCCGCCGACATTGAGGTTGTTGTCGTGGAGCGCTTGCACGACCTGGGGAAAGGTCAGGTCGTACTTGAGCAGCCGCTCGGGGTCGATGCGGACCTGGTACTGTTTTTGCAAGCCGCCCCAGCTGTTAATTTCGGCGGTCCCGGGCACGGTGCGCAGAGCCGGCCGGATGACCCAGTCCTGCAGCGTGCGCAACTCGGCCAGGTCGCGCTGCTCGCTTGTAATCAGGTAATGAAAGACCTCGCCCAGCCCCGTGGCCACGGGCCCAAGGCTGGGCCGCGGCATGCCCTCCGGAAGCTGCGCCGTGCTCAGGCGCTCCGTGAGCAACTGCCGGGCGAAATAAATATCGGTGCCGTCCTGAAAGGTGACGACCACCTGCGACAAGCCGAATTTGGAGAGCGAGCGAACCTGCTCCAAACCCGGCAGCCCGCTGATGGTCTGCTCCACGGGAAAAGTAATCTGCTTTTCAACTTCCAGAGGTCCCAGCCCCGGCGCCATGGTATTGATCTGCACCTGCACCGGGGTGGTGTCGGGAAAGGCATCGATGTTGAGCTGCTGGAGCGAAAGCCAGCCGACGACCACAAAGCCCAAAACGGCCACGAGGACAAGGAAGCGGTTTCGCAACGACCAGTTGATCAGCGCGCTTAGCATTGGACTTAATCATCGCCCCCGACAATCTTGTCCTTGAGAAGCTCCGCCTTTAGCATGAAACTCCCCGTGGTCACGACTTCCTCGCCCGGGCGGACGCCGCTCACTTCAAGGAGATTTCCCTCGCGCAAACCTGTCTGAACCGGCTGGGCACGGAAGCTTGTTTCCGAGGCGCGGACAAAGACAAAGTGCGTGCTCCCTTCCGATTGCACGGCTTCGCTGGGAACGACCGTCGCCTGGGCATGCTCGCCCACAAGAATGCGTACGCTGCCGAAGGTGTTGGGACGGAGGCTTTCTCCGGGGTTCCTGAACTCGGCGTGCACGCGGATGCGCCGGGTCTTTTCATCTACTTCAGGGCTGATATGGGAAAGTTTGCCGGCAGCGGCATCGACATTTTCCCCTTCGCGACGAAAAGTCACCTGCTGACCAAGCTTCACGGCGCCGATGTCTTCCGGGTTGACATCGATTTCGAAATGCAGTTCCCGGATATCCGCCACGACATACATGGGCTTGGGCTGCGTCACCTGCTGCAGGTCTCCCAACGCCGCAAAGCGCTGTACGACCTGGCCCTCGAAGGGTGCAATGAGGGGCAAGAGGTTGGCGGTCGATGTCTCCGGGTCGAGACGCTTGCGCATCGATTCGGGCACGCCGAGCAGGCGCAGGTAGCGGACCAGTTGCTCCTCCGGAAGGTTCTCCACGTCCTTGAGCCGGAACGACAAGCCCAGGTTCAAGAGCGCTTGCTGGTCGTTGAAAAGCCGGATGCGGGCCTCGCGTAACGACGTCTCCGCGTCGCGCAGGGCGCGCTGGGAAATGGCGCCGTTGTCGCCCAGCGACTGAAGCTGTTGCAGTGTCCCGGTGCGCAGGCGGACCTGGGCGAGGCTCTGCAGAAACTCTGCCTTGACCTTGCCCACGTCGGCCGAATCAATGAGCGCGATGACTTCGCCCTTGCTGATCTTGTCGCCGACCTCCTTTTCCATGCGCCAGACGGTTCCGGTTGCCCTGGCCGTCAGCCGCGCATAAAGGGACGGCTCATAATCAATGGATGCATTGGCGACGACATAGCGGGGCATGGCACGAACCTGGACTTTCTCGCACTTGATACCGGCCTTTTCAATCGCGGCGTCCGATGGGAAGACGATGGGCTTTGTCGAGAGCGAGGCGGCTGCCGATTCGCCGGCCGGCACATCCGTCGCATCCGCTTTATTCGCACCAGCGTTTTCCTTGCCGGTTTCCCTGGCCGAAGCGCCCCAGGCGTGAGGAATCTTCCAATCGTTCTTGGCGCCCCACAGGGCAAGGCCGACCAGCGCGGCCAGCGTCACCAGGGTGGGGAGCTGGCTTCCGGCCCAGGCAACCAAGCGTCGACTCCATGAGAGCATGGAATTCTCCTTCACCGCTGTTCCATCGGCATTGCGTACCAGCAGCCTGTTGAAAAAGGTGTCTGGAACCTTGCGGGTAGGATAAATCTTGGTTTCTCGCACGCCTGGAAGGTTCCAGACACCTTTTTCAACAGGCTGCTAGCCACTTTATCGGGGGAGTTGCGGGCCGCCAACTATTTGTTTGTGCCCGAGGAAGACCTTGGCTTGGTGAAATCAATCACCACATGCTGGCCGGCGGACACGCTGACGCGCCGCTCCCGCCGGACTTCCTTACCGTCATCGGCCCACCTGGCCATGACGTTATAGAAGTAATCCCGGTCGGTAACGAGCTTCGGTGTTGTGTAGCTGCGAACTGTGCCCGTGGTTTTGGTGATCACGCCGTTAAAGATCACCTCGGCCTGCGCCGTGGGCAGACGCACTTCCACGCTGGCAGTCGTGGCCGGGCTGGGCGCTGCTTCTTCCATCGTCTGGCCGCCGCTGCCCGAGCCTATGGTGTCCATGCCGGGAACGATTCGCGCATCGCCGTAGTTGTAGGGATAGAGGTAGGAATTGTAATACGGGTAGAGCCTTGAGTTGGAGTACGGATACTCCTGCGGCTGATGCCAGAGTCCGCGGAGTTCCGCGCCGCGCAACGGATTCTGAAAGGAGTTCTGCGGGCTGGAGTAAGCAGGCGCGCGGTAGCCGCTCTGAGCGCTGGGGTAATAGGGCGTGGCGCTATAGCCGGTCGCCGCACGAGATGCCTGGTAGACAGGCCACCCCGAGGGCGCCGGACGGGAGGCGGAAGTTTGCGCGACTACTCCACCGGATTGCCAGGCCAGGATCATCAGGGCGACGAAGCCGCCTCGCCAGCCCGAAGCAAGATTCACCAGGTGTGCTGTCATGATATGCCTTCTTTCGCAAGCAGGGCGACATCGAATCCACTACTATCATTCTATCGCGGCGACGCGCGTCCTGACTGGAGTTGTTTGAATCTGGGCAAGACGCTATAGGAGAATCCACGAAGGCAGGCCAGCTTGGGCCGGTCGGACACTTCTTCGAGAGGCCAGGGATGGTCGCCCCGTGCCAGAAGCCCCTTGTCGGACAGCAACGTCTTCGCTCCGTCGATGCGCTGCGCGGGCTCGCGGCTCTGGCCGTCCTGTTCACGCACGTGCCGCATCTGGAAACGCTACCGATCTGCGGCCGCCGGCTGCTCTTTCTACCCTTTGATTACGGCCGTCAGGGGGTCACGCTCTTTCTGGTGATCTCCGGATTCTGCATTCATCTAACGGTCGCGAAGAAGTTGGCGGGCGGACAGGGCGTTGCCTGCAATTGGGCTTCCTTCTGGCGGCGGCGCTTCCACCGGCTTTACCCGCCGTATCTTGGGGCCATCGCCGTCAGCCTGCTTTGTGTGCTCGCTGTCGGCTGGCTCAATCCGGTTTTTGTCGGGGATTGGGAGAGCCAGACCGTCCTCGGTGGGGATGTAACGACGCACCTGTTGCTGATTCACAACCTCTTCAAGAGGTATACGCTCGGACTCGGCAATGGGGCCTTCTGGTCGCTGGGATTGGAGGAACAACTTTACGGCCTCTATGCCGTCTTCTTGCTGGCGCGGACGCGCCTCGGCCTGGCGCGCGCCTTTCTGAGCACGCTGGCGGTGTCCGGTCTTTGGTTTGCCTTTGGAGTTGCTCTCAACCCGTCCTACCTCAGGTTAGAGAGCTGGATTACCTGGCCGTTTACCTGGTGGTTCGTTTGGTTACTCGGGGCCGTGGCCGCGGAAGCCTATGCGGGAGTCATCCGCTTGCCTGGCTGGTGCTACCGGGCCGAGGTCGCCTGTGTTGCCGCCTGCTGTGGCCTTGTGCTTTACCAACCCATGTTCTCTCTTCTCCGCGCAGATCGGCTTCTCACGTACTTGCTTGGCGGAACGCCTGGAGCTCTGTGGTCGCGGGACCCCCGTGGCGCCTTCGCGAGTCTCGGTCATTACGCCTTTGCTTTTGCCTTCTTCGTGGCGATCAACCGGGCCGTACAGGCCGAGCAGAGCGGTTTGTGGGGCGGACGAGTCAACCACTGGTTGTCCAGGATAGGGATCATGTCCTATTCGCTTTACCTCGTTCATCTGCCGATCCTTCGGGTCGGCGAAGAGGTCTTCGGTCAGCTACACGTCGGCCGGACCGTTTTTGGCACGGTGGCGCGCTATATCCTCATGGTTCCTCTTTGCGTTCTTCTGGCGTACGGCTTTTTCAGGCTCGTGGAGCGACGTTTCCTGAATGCGGGGACTGCTCGCTCTGTGGCTTCGCCGCTTCAGACGGTGATGAGGAAAGCAGCCTGAGCAAGTCCTTTCTTCGCCATTATCGAGAAGCAGTAATCTTAGCCGGAAGCAGGTTTCCGATATAATTACGAAGGCGATAAGGAGGTATCCCATGTCGGGCGCAACCGTAACTGAGCAAGACATTCTTGAAGCACTGCGCCGTATACCGGCTCAACGCTGGGGAGACGTTGCTCGCTATCTTGGCACGCTCCAGGCTGATCAGGGGGACAAATCCGATAAGTGCATGATCAGGACGGCGGCCGACTTAGCTAAGTCCGAATTGGTTGGTATCTGGGCAGCCCGGACCGATCTTGGCGACAGCCAGGCTTTCGCACGTCGCTTGCGCCAAGAAGCGGAACAGCGACGTGGGGCTAACAATGCTACCGGACACTGATGTCATGGTAGACATTCTGCGCGGTTATCCTCCCGCCATCGCCTGGCTTGCGAGCCTGGGAGCTACCCCTGTTGGCTTACCCGGCTTGGTCGCCATGGAACTGTTGCAAGGATGCCAAAATCTCACCGAACAGCAACGCGTCGATAAACTCCTTCAACAATTCATTCTACGCTGGCCGGCAGAAGCCGATTGTTCGCGCGCCTTTCACGATTTTGCGGCCTACCATTTAAGTCACAACCTTGGACTTCTAGACGCTCTCATCGGGGAAACAGCCGTGGGACTTGGTGAGCCCTTAGCGACCTTCAATGTCAAGCACTACGCCGTAATTCCCGGTTTGAAAGCGATACAGCCTTATTGAAGCGTGCATTTTAGAGAGCTTTCGCGCATCAGGCCAAAACATCCTTTACCACATGCCCGTGCACGTCTGTCAGCCGATAACGTCTGCCCTGGTACTTGTAGATGAGCCGCTCGTGATCGATGCCTAGCAAATGCAGGATTGTCGCCTGCAGATCATGGACATGGACGGCGCCAGGCGTGGACTTGTTCTTATCGGGACTGATGGCGGTGCCGTGTTCGTCGGCGATGTTGTAGCCGTAAGCGTCGGTCTGGCCGTAGGTGATGCCCGGCTTGATGCCCGCGCCAGCCAGCCAGATGGTGAAGCAGCGCGGATGGTGGTCGCGGCCATAATCGGTCTTCGTGAGCTTGCCCTGCGAGTAGCTGGTGCGGCCGAACTCGCCGCCCCAGATGACCAGCGTATCCTCGAGCAGGCCGCGTTGCTTCAGATCCTTGATCAAGGCCATGGAAGGTTGGTCCGTGTCGCGTGCCTGAACCCGGATCGCGCGGGGCAGATCGCCGTGCTGGTCCCAGCCCTGGTGGTAGAGCTGGATGAAGCGGACGCCGCGCTCCGCCAGGCGCCGGGCGAGCAGGCAGTTGGCGGCAAACGTGCCCGGCTTATGCACGTCGGGGCCGTAGAGATCAAGGATGTGTTTGGGCTCCTTCGCGAAATCGGTGACTTCCGGCACGCTTGTCTGCATGCGGTAGGCCATCTCATACTGAGCCATGCGCGATTCTATTTCCGGATCGAGTTCCCGGTGCGCTTGCACGCGGTTCAGCGCTTCGAGCGTATCCAGCACGGCACGCCGGTTGGCCGGCGAGATGCCTTCCGGATTCGTGAGGTAGAAGACCGGGTCCTTGCCTGCGGCAAACTTGACGCCCTGGTATTTCGAGTCGAGGAAGCCGTTACCCCACAGCCGGGCGTAGAGCGGCTGGTCGCCCTTGCCCTTGGTCACCAGCACCACAAAGGCCGGCAGGTTGTCGTTCAGCGAGCCCAGGCCATAGGAGGCCCACGATCCCATCGACGGCCGGCCGGCCACCTGCGACCCGGTCTGGAAGAAGGTGATGGCCGGGTCGTGATTGATCGCCTCCGTATACATGCCCTTGATGAAGCAAAGGTCGTCCGCGATGCTCGCCGTGTGCGGCATGAGTTGGCTGACCCAGGCGCCGCACTTGCCATGTCGCGCGAAGGGAAAGACCGACCCGGCCAGCGGGATCGACGCCTGGTTCACGGACATGCCCGTCAAGCGCTGGCCGCCGCGGACGTGCTCGGGAAGTTGCTCGCCGTTCTTCTCGTTGAGCAGCGGCTTGTAATCGAAAAGATCCTGCTGCGCGGGGCCGCCGCTTTGAAAGAGATAGATGACGCGCCTGGCCCTGGCGGGGAAGTGCGGCGTACCCAGCACCCCGGTGGAAGCCTCGGTCTTGCTGCACACATCCCGTGGCAGGAGCGCGCTGAGGGCAAGGCTGCCCAGGCCGAGACTGGCGTTCGAAAGAAAATGACGGCGGGTAAGCGAGAGCGGATGCACGGGCTCATGCCTATTCATGGTTGCATCTCCGATGCAGACTGCCAAAATGACTTTGCCAGTTTGCCACCGAGTTTGCCACTGGCAAACTCAGTTTTCTGCGCAAGTCTCGGTGAAGATCACACTTACGCCTCGCAAAAAAATGAGTTTGCCAGTTTGCCACGTTTTTTGAGGCGGGGGGGCATGATCCCCTTCCCTTGCTGCATGCATGTGGACCTGCTCCAGGGGCGAGGCGATTCTTTCACGGACCTTCCAGAAATCTACCAGAATCTTCCAAAATCGATCATAGTCCGCCCGCCAACTCCTTGGCGATCTATGACGATGTTAACAAATTTGGTCAAATTTTTCCGCAATCAGTCAGGATCGTATTGACCAAACTCGGCTCTTTATGCCTACCCGCCAGTTCACAGGTCATTCTGCGCGGCCAGCCAGATTCGTGGGAATATTTTTCCACAAGGCGTGTCTCGCTCTTTATAGGAACTCGCCGGTTTTCCGCTGTCGGCCCAGGACCGCCCGACCTCGGCAGCCGCACCGCTCGGCTGTTCGTGGTCCAGGGAAGGGCTCATGTTGGTAAAGTAGACTCATAAGAAGCTTGGGACACCGTCACCTTTTCCGTTTCGTCTTCTTGGGGATTCACTGTCCAAAGGATCGACGATGCAAACACAGCTAGCGTGCCTCGTGGGGTTGTTTCTTATCAGCGGTGACGCTCTCGCTGGCGAAACGGCGTGGCGCTATGTTGCGAAGGCCGAAGCAGATTCGCCCATGCGTCCCGTTTTTCGCTTCGTGGCGCTGTCCAGCAAGAAACCCGATGATCTTGGCGAAGAAATCCACTATCGCGGCAAGGCCCAGAAATACGCCCAGATTCGTTATGGCAGCGACGATTCACGCCGGGTCGTCGTGGTCGTCGATGAAGTGAGCCGTGACGACTTCGATCTCTATGTGGATGCCAACCGCAATCGCGTCATCGAAGCGAAAGACAAGATTCCGGGCGCCGGCAAGGAGCGCACGGCCGCGCTGGATGTGGAGATTACGCGGGGCGTGCAAATTGTTCATGAACGGCGCCTGGTGCAATGGCGGCTCGGCGCCACTCGGAAGACCATCGGCCTGGCCACCCTGGGCTATGTCGAAGGTGTCGTGTCCATCGCAGGCAAGAAGCATGCCGTGCGGCGTGTCGACGGCAACGCCAACGGCTTCTTCGCCGACGGGGCAGACCGCTTGTGGATCGATCTTAACAGAGATAATCAATGGGACCCGATCACCGAACAGTTCCCGTTTGCGCCGGTCTTAACCCTGAACGGGCAACGCTACAGCGTTCGCGGGGATGCGGCAGGATCGCGCCTGGCGATCGAGCCGCTCACCAGCGCGGGGCGAATCGGGCTGCGCCTGGGCGGACTAGCGAAGGACGCGTCGCTCCTGAAAGTCGAGGTGATGCTGACGGGCGAGGATGGCTCCGCCTTCGCGGTGAGCGCCCTCGACACGCCCACGGTCGTGCCGGCCGGCCGCTACGCTATCGGATCGGTCGCGCTGTCCGTGCAGCACGCGAGCTCCAATGTACCAATCCATTTCGTTTTCTCGCGCGTCGGCGTCGATGCCGGTACGCGCTGGTACGAGCTCAAGAAGGGCCAGGAGCTGACCCTCGATCCCATCGGCAAGCTGCGCTTCGCACTGGATATCGAAAAGAGCCAGCGCCTGCGCAAGCCGGGCGAGGAAATCCGCGTCCAGCCGCAATTGCTCACGGCGGACGGCTTGCTTATCAATTCATGCTCGCTCGGTGACTCCGAGGAAGTGTCGCGCTACGGCAACCACAAACATTGCACGGTGATGCTCAGCGATGCCAACAATCAGATCTTCGATACGCAATCGAGCGGATTTGCCTGAGGCACGTTTTGCGGGGTCTCCGTGGGAGTCCCGAAGAATGTCCTTGGAAAACTGGAAGTGACGGGAGAATTTGATCCGGCGCCGCTTGGGCCGCTGGTTCGCGCGAGCCAGGTTGTGGAGGTGCGGCCATGATTTGCAAACAAGGTTGGAGTTTGTGCATGGTGTGGTTGATGGCTGCGACCGCAGATGCACAGGAAGACGGCGGCTTCGCGATCCGAGGCCGCGTGGTCGATGCAGCCGCGAAACCGGTAGCCGGGGCCATGGTGCGCCTCGTCGCGCCAGGTTTCAATGGGTTTGACGTGGACGAAAAAACGGCGACGGCTGCCGACGGACGATTTAACATTGCGGCGCCCGGGAGCTGGATTCGCATGGATGCCACGCAACGGCAGGAACTGGCGCTCCTCGCCCTGCAGGGAAATCGAGTCGCGGTCGTGCAATTCAATCGCAGCTCGGCCCCGCCCAGGTCGGAGGTCGAGCTGACGCTGTCGAACGCCGGCGCGTCCAAGATCGAGATACGAGCGCCGGACCTGCGACCCGTCGCCGGGGCCAAGGTCAAGATTGCAGCATTGATCAGCGACATGATTTTCGTGGATCTTACGGAAGCGGAGCTGCAGCAGTACCGGAGCATCGCCAAGAAAACCGCGATCGGCTATGTGATCGGCACCGGCACAGTTAGCTTGCCGCCGGACCTCCAGATCGACGTCGGCGCCACGGACGCCAAGGGTCTTGCCACCGTATCCCAGGTTGCCGCGGCAAGGATCGCTGCGATCACCGCTCACACAGACGAATTCGGCGAGCAGGCGGTGGGATACTATTCGGTTCAGGGAGCAAGCGCCCCGAATTGGATCCATCGGATCGTCTTGAAAAAGACGGGCCAGGTCGCGGGTCAACTGTCGAGCCCCATCGCCGGGGCCGTCGCACAACGCGAAGTGACGCTAACGTCATTCGAGCAAGACAATGCGAGCGGCGTCTTCCACAGCAGCAGCGCGAAGATCGTTACGGACAGCGAGGGCAGATTTGAAGTGTCGAAGATGGTCCCCGGCGCCGTGCAGTTTGCGGTGAAGTTTGACCCCCGTCATCCGACGCGCCCGGACCCAACCATGGCCGCGCCGCATGTGAAGGCGGGTGAAACCGTGCAGGTGAAGATTGACTTGAAACCGGCGGTTCGCGTCGAAGGCCGGGTGTTGGAAACCGATTCCAGGAAACCGATCCGCGATGTCAAGGTGGGTGCGTTTCTGGGCACGGGCTTTGAGTCAACGAGCAGCGACGCGGCGGGAAAGTTTGTCTTCTGGATGCCCGCGGGCGAGACGCTCTTTCACCCGGACATTCCAGAGGAATACTTGTCGGCGCTTTCGCCAAGCGACTACTTCGATGCCGGCAAACGCCAACAAAAGCTGGCCATTTTCAAAGTTCCGGCAGGCCAGAGCTTCGAGGCGCCGCCGATTCTCCTGCAGCGCCGGGCCACGTTGCGTGGCGTCGTCGTCGATGACCAGGGGCGGCCGTTGCCTGGGGCGGGAGTCTCGGGCATAGCGATGTCCCTCGATCGCCGCACGGGCGCGCCGAAAGCGCAGGAAGTCTCCGCTCAAGCCAATGAACGCGGCGAATTCACCATCACCCGCATCGATCCGCGCGAGCCGATGCGGCTGCGCGTGACCGCCAAGCAAAGCTCGAAAATCGTGACGGTTGCGAAACCTGGCTCTGAGGGCGTACGCGTCGTGATCGCGCCGCACGAGCGCTTTACGATCTCCGGACGTGTGGCAGACGCCGAGCGAAAGCCGGTCGCGGATGCGGTCCTGGAGATCTGGCATCGCGATTGGCGGCCGGCGCCGAACGAAGCCGAGCCCAAGAAGCTGGAGTTCAAAGAGCCGATTCGCGCCGACCTGCAGGGCCGCTTCCAGACGCCGCCGCTTTTGCCCGATGGCTATTATCGATTCACCGTCCGTGCGGCCGGCGCCAAAACCAGCGAATCCGCCTGGCTGGACGCCACCAAGCCCGAAGCCGGGACGCCGCAGCAGCTGGTCGTCACGCGCCTGGGCGGCCTGCCCGGCGTGGTACGCGATCGAGCGGGCAAGCCGATTGCGGGCGCGCAGGTGGCACTGTTCTCCCTGGATACGCGCATGGAAACGGCCGCCAACGGTCAGGGGGAGTTCAAGCTGGAAATACCGGCCGGCAAGCCGTTCTGTGTCATTGCGCGGCACCCGGATTTCCGCGTCGCTGGATCGTACTATGAGAAGAATCCGTCCCACCTCGACCAGACCTTGCTTCGCCTGAGCGAGCCGGGTACGAAGCTCGCGCGGCGGCCCATCCTCAGCAAAGCAGAACGCGAAAAGACGTTGAAGCGACTCCTGGAGCGCGTCCGGCAAAAGCTCGCGAAAGCGGCGGACTCCCAGGAAAAGGTGATGGCGCTGCAATCGTTGACCGGAGTCGTGCCGGACTTCGTTACCGACTTTTTGGACAAGAATCCGCTTCAGCCGGCGCCGGATAACGAAATGTTGTTGGGGCAGGCGGCCATGAAGAAGGCGTCGCAGAATCCAGAGGAAGGCGAGGAGCTGATCGGCCGCGTGGAACAGGGGGCGCAGAAGTCGCTGGCGTACGGCCGCCTCGTCGACGCCTTGCCGGAGACGGCGCGGGCGCGAAAGCTGGAAATCCTCGCGGAAGCGCTGGTCGGGGCACGGGCTGAGAAGTCGCCCGAATTACGGGCCGTAGCGCTGGGAGAAGCCGCCAAACGTCTCTATATGCTCGGCGACAAGGACCGCGCCGCGACCATCCTCCGCGAGGGGGAGAAAATCGCCAACGGCCTGTCAACGAGCGCGTTCGCGGGCTATGCGCGCGGCGCCTTCGCGACCGACCTGGCGCTCATCGACCTGCCCGCGGCGCTCGCCTTGATGAAAGACCTGAAAGACCGCAGCGAATTTGCCCGTCACCATGGCAACACCGCGCATCGCATTGCCGGCATGCACGCGGCTGAAGCGGTGAGAGTTCTGGAGCGGATTCCGCTACCCCGGCAGAACGAGTTCAGTCAGCGCGATCAATACGCCATCCGCGTGTGCTACCGCATGGCCCAGGCCGACCTGCAGGCAGCGCTCAAGTTGGCGAACAGCATTGTGGATGTGCCGAGCCAAGCTTACGCGCTGGGTGTGATCGCGCAAGGTGTGGCGAAAACAGATCCGGGCCAGGCAGCGGACTTGCTGCGCCGTGCGTTCGCGCTCCTGGAAGAAGACGCCGCCCTCCCCGACCCGCCGCAACTGACAAGCCCGCTGATCGCCGGCTCCGTCGCCGCCGCGCTGGTGCTGGCCGCCGAGCAAATCGATCCGACGCTGGTACGTGAATGCTTGTGGCGCTCCGTCGCGCTGCAGAGGCCTCCTACCGAGAACCCCCAGCAGGTCTGGCGCTACGCCACCGGCAATAACGCGCTCGCCATGGTAGCCGCGCGTTACGACGGCAAGCTGGCGGAGCTGCTGTTGCCCGCGCGAACGGCTGACTGGGTATCCCGCGAAGCGCAACTCGCCGGTTTTCTCGCCAATCCCCAGCGCGCCGTCGCAACCGTCGAGAAAGCGCCGCAAGGGAAAGATGATCGGGAAGTGCTGCAGCTGATCGGCTATCTGGCGACTGACGAGGACGGCATTTCGCGTCTTATTCTCAACACGCTTGGGATATGGCGCATTGATGTCGAGGATATTGATTATTGACTTTGCGCCTGCGTCGGTTTCCCCGGTTCCCTGTCACCTTCGGCGCGGAGGAAACCATGAAATACTTTACACCGGATCTCTATGTTCGTGGCCAGAGCGGTTCCAGCGCGTCATACCAGCGGATCCACTCGGCAATGGCTTCCGGCGATTCGGAACGATCCTCATCGGCAAGTCCTGAAGTGGCCGAATCAGGAATGGGAATGGTCAATTCCGTCCCATCGGGAAGATCAATCGGATCATCGACTTCAATTCGTCCATTGCGAACGATGGCCTTGATCGTGGTCATGTTTGTCTTCCTCGCTCTCAATCATTTCTTCCGCCGTCATGAGTCTCATTTTACGACCGCTCATGAGGCTGCAATGCCTAGGCGACAGGAGGTGGTTTACGCGACTATTACGACATTCCAGCTTGCGGAAACAATGCCTAGAGCGGACGCGATTTTGCCTGGCGACAATGTGCTCTGCCTTCATTGATGTGGCGGCGCTTCATCTGGCG
>DASZFN010000911.1:0-6011 GCA_035939715.1 Gemmataceae bacterium
GCCGTCGCCGCTGGTTCCGGGTTAAACGACTCGAGCGGCACACAAACGGGAATGCACCCGAAACTGCACGGGCTTTGGTCCCTGTCGGACATTCCGTCCGTTTTCAAGCATGGGCGCTGAAGGAAAAGTACATGGCAAGCGGCTATGACGCAATCATCATCGGCGCCGGCCACAATGGGCTCGTGACGGCGTGCTACCTGGCTCGGGCCAAATGGCGCGTGCTGGTGCTGGAACGCCGCTCGCTCGTGGGCGGCGCCTGTGTCACGGAGGAGGTTTTTCCCGGCTTCAAGGTCTCGACCGCCGCTTACGTGAACAGCCTGTTTCGCAAGGAGATCATCCGCGATTTCCGTCTACACGATCATGGCCTGGAAATCCTCGAGCGTAATCCTTCTTCGTTCACGCCGTTTCCGGATCGGCGCTATCTGCTCCTGGGTCCGGATGGAGCGCTCAATCACCGCCAGATCGGCAAATTCAGCGTGCGCGACGCCGAGGCTTATCCGCGCTATGAGGCCATGCTGGAGCGCGTCGCCAACGTAATCGAGCCGACGCTGGCCATGACGCCGCCCAACTTGCTCAAGCCCGGCCTCAAGGATTTCTGGAACCTCTTTCAACTGGGCCGGTCCTTTCGCAAGTTGGGCCCCGGAATGAGCGAGGCGGTGGAGATTCTTACCGGCCCGGCGCGGCCGATTCTGGATCGCTGGTTTGAATCGGAGCAGCTCAAGGGCACGCTGGCAACGGATGCCATCATCGGCGCCATGGCTGCTCCATCGATGCCGGGGACTGCCTATGTGCTGTTTCACCACGTCATGGGCGAAACTAACGGCAAGCGCGGCGTGTGGGGTTACGTGCGCGGCGGCATGGGCGGGTTGACGCAGGCGCTCGCCGCCGCGGCCCGGGATCTCAAGGTCGATATTCGCTGTGACGCGGATGTGGCCAAGATCCAGCTCACGGACGGAAGGGCGAGCGGCGTGGTCCTGGGAGATGGGGCCGAGTTCAGCGCTCCTGTCATCGCCAGCAACGCGGATGCGCACGTGACCTTCACGCGCCTGCTTGATCCCAAGGTGCTGCCGCCGGATTTTGCAGCGGCCGTGCAGCGCATCCGCTACGACAGCGCTTCGCTCAAGATCAACGTCGCGCTCTCCGAGCTTCCCGACTTTCTGGCCTGTCCCGGCACGGCTGCCGGTCCGCACCATCGCGGCACGATTCACATCTGCCCGGATCAAGACTACATCGAGCGCGCCTACGACGATGCCAAGTACGGTAGGCCCTCCACGCAGCCCGTGCTGGAATGCACCATTCCCTCTGTGGTCGATGCCACCGTGGCTCCGCCGGGCAAACATCTGATGTCCATGTTCATCCAGTACGCGCCCTACAAGCTGCAGGGCGCTTCGTGGGATGATCTGCGCGAGGACTTTGCCGATCGCTGTTTTGATTTGCTGAATGATTATGCCCCGAACTTCAAGCGCTCGGTGCTGGCGCGGCAAGTGCTCACGCCGCTCGATTTGGAGAAGACCTTCAACCTGACCGGAGGCAACATCTTCCAGGGGGCCATGCCCTTGAATCAACTGTTTTTCTTTCGTCCGGTGCCGGGCTTCGCCGATTATCGCACGCCGATCCGCGGTCTCTACGTTTGTGGCGCGGCGGCCCATCCGGGGGGCGGGGTCATGGGCGCGGCCGGAGCAAACGCAGCGCGGGAAATCCTACGGCACCGCTGAAGTGCAAATTCGGCTCATTAGCGTTCGAAGACGGACAGCAAGTTTGAGAAATCATCCGTCCAGACGCCAACGTCCTTATCAACCTTGGCCGGCTTCCAGCGCTCGTCTTGCCCGAGAGCGCCGAAGTCCTGGGATTTCCGCGCCAGGATCACCCAATCCGACGAGTACTTGCCTACCTCGCTGTCGTCATTGTCCTTCTCGCGCACGGCCACATAGCCCAGCTTTGCGGCAATGTTGGCCAGGACTGGCTCGAGATTGAGATAGCGATTCGAGATGTGCACCGCCAGCACTCCGTCCGGCTTCATCTTGCGGAAATAAAGTTCGATCGCCTCGCGCGTGATGAGGTGAATGGGAATGGCGTCCGAGCTGAATGCATCAACGATAATGAGCTGATACTGTCCCGGCTCGGCGTCTGCCATTCTGAGCCGGGCGTCGCCCAGGATCACTTTTTTATCTGCCTTGCAATTCTGGTAGTAGGTGAAATAGGCAGGATTCTTGGCGATCCTCTCAACGCTGGGATCGATATCATAGAACCGGAAGCGCTGTCCGCTTTTGCCATAGCAGGCTAGCGTTCCGGAGCCCAGCCCGATCAAACCTATGTCCTTGTTTTGAAGCCGTTCCTGCAGTGCCGAAAAGACATGGCCGATCGGCCCGGTCTCATGGTAGTAAGTCAACGGCTCGAACTCATGCTCGGGCGTTCGAATCTGCATGCCATGCGTGGTGGTGCCGTGCATGAGCAGATAGCTGTTTTCCTTCTCCTTATGCTCAACTTTCAGAACGCCGAAGAAGCTGCGTTCCTGGTGGATTACCTTGAAATCGTCGAGCCCAGGGGATGTGGCATAGCTTGCGGCGATGAATAGCGCCGCGACTCCCAGGCCAAAGCGGATCGGCCGCGCCACAAGCGCATAGCAGACCAGGATTGGAATGCCATATTCGAGAATGGAACGGAGCTGGGCTTGGCGGGTCTCATTGACATTGGCAAGTCTGTTCGCAACCCACTCGTGCAAGGAACCGATTCCACTAGGCAAGCGCTTTAACCAGCTGGCATCCTCGTCGCTCACCTTGAAAAAGGTTATGAAACCGAAAGCCAGGTAGCCGAGAAGCACGGCGAATCCCAAATCCAATACCAATCCGGTAAACCTGCCTAGCCAACCCCGTTTGCTGTAATCGAGGAGCCAAAGCATTCCTTTGGAAAGTGTGCCAAAAGCTGAATGGCTGCCTACCATGGCGAGGGACTTGAGAATCCACGCCGTGAGCGTTGTGCCGCCGGTCGCCAGAGTTGGCACAAGCATGCAAGCTAGGACCAGCGCGATCGAGTACTCGTACAGGTCATTGAAGACAAGCGGTGCAACCAGAGCGTTGAACAAACCGCCCAGCACCCCGCCTACCGACATGAGCAAGTAGAAACCCGTCAAGTACTTCGTAGCCGGCCGGGTGCGTGCAAGCTCGCCGTGGCACAACATGGCTACGGCAAAGAGAGCCAGCAAATGGATCGAAATCTTGAGGACCACGCCCTTCGGATCGGCCAGCCGCACGAAGACGAGAAGAAGGATTGCCAGGGGCGCGCCCAGAACCACCATCCTGTGCATTACTGCCGGCCAGCGGGCGAACACAATGATAAAGCTCAGCAGGTAGAGTCCTAGCGGAATCACCCACAGCAAGGGAATTGCGGCAATATCCAACGTGATGAAAGTCGTCACGCCAAGCATCAAGCTGGAAGGAACAAACGCCAGCGCCAGCCAGCGCAACTGGGTCAGGATCGAGGGCGGCGAACTCGACAGTGTCTCGTCCTCGTCCTCAGATGCATGGGCGAACTTTTTCTTCGCGTCGACTGTCTCTTTCTTGGGACTGTGCCAGGCCGCCCAGGCGCAGGCCAGCATCAGCACGACCATTAGCCCATAGCCCATGGACCAGAGCCCGCTCTGCGTGTCGAAGGAAAACCATTGGTTCGCCTTCAAATGCAGATTCGGCTCGACCAGGGCCGGGTAAGCGAATAACGCCAGCATGCTGCCGACATTGCTGGCGGCATAGAGAAAATAGGGGTCGCGGGCGGACGGATGGTCCGTGGCTGCGAACCATTTCTGCAGCAACGGCGCCGACGACGACAGTACAAAAAACGGCAAGCCGACGGACAAGACCAGCATCAGCAGCAGCGAAGGAATCGGGTTGCTGTCGCTGGGCGGCTGCCAGTTGCTGATGCTGACGGGCAAGAGCAAGAGCGGCAAGGCCAGCAGCACCAGGTGCAGCAGCACCTGGCGGCGCGTGCCGAGCCACTGGGTCGTGGCATGGGCATAGGCATAGCCGGCCAGCAGGGCCGCTTGAAAGAACACCATGCAGGTGTTCCACACTGCGGGCGTGCCGCCCAGGAGCGGCAACACCATCTTGGCTACCATGGGCTCCACAAGAAAAAGCAACATCGCACTGACGAACAAGGTGATGGCAAAAAGGAAGGGCAAGAGAGGTTCTCCGCAGCGATTTCGCGAGTTAGTCTGCTGATACCAGTCTATCATCGTAAAGGGAATGGATGGATTTGGCGACGTGAAAATGCTTGCGAAGCATTGCGCGCCAGTCCGTTTAGCCGTCGTTTATCGATCTTCAGGTAGATAAGATCCGTCGCCGGTTGGGTGCCATGCTTTCGCGGCCCCCGCTACCATGACAAAGCGGTAACCAGCTGGGGCCGCGAAAGCATGCCACCCAGAGCGCGGCTAGACGAAAACGCACCGGCCTCCCCGTTTCGGGGCCGCTCCTCTATAATCCGGATATTTCCTGGATTCACCAGAAGGATGGATCATGGCCGAGAAGATCACCAAGCGGGCCGACGATTACGCCCAGTGGTACCTGGACATCGTGCAGCGCGCCGAGCTGGCGGAGAATTCCGACGTGCGCGGCTGCATGGTGATCAGGCCGCACGGCTACGCGATCTGGGAGAAAATCCAGCGCGCCCTGGACCGCATGTTCAAGGACACCGGCCACGTCAACGCCTACTTTCCGCTGTTTATCCCCAAATCATTTCTGGCCCGCGAAGAGGAAATGGCAGCCGGCTTCGCCAAGGAATGCGCGGTCGTGACGCACTACCGGCTCAAGGCCACGCCCGGCCAGGGCATCCAGGTCGACCCCGACGCCAAGCTGGAAGAAGAGCTGATCATCCGCCCGACTTCCGAGACGATCATCTGGAATACGTACCGGAACTGGATTCAGAGCTATCGCGATTTGCCCCTTTTGATCAACCAGTGGGCCAACGTGGTGCGCTGGGAAATGCGGACGCGGCTGTTCCTGCGCACCGCCGAGTTCCTGTGGCAGGAAGGCCACACCGCGCACGCCACGCAGGCCGAGGCGGAGGAAGAAACGCGGAAAATCCTCGACGTGTACCGGTCTTTCGCCGAGGACTGGATGGCCATGCCGGTGCTGACCGGGCCCAAGACCGAGGGGCAGAAGTTTCCCGGGGCCGTGTACACGCTCTGCATCGAAGCCATGATGCAGGACCGCCGGGCGCTGCAGTCGGGCACCAGCCATTTCCTGGGGCAGAACTTTTCCAAGGCGTTTGATGTCACGTTCCAGAACCAGGCCGGGCAGCGCGAACACCCCTGGGCGACGAGTTGGGGCGTATCCACACGTCTTATCGGCGCCCTCATCATGAGCCATAGCGACGATCAGGGACTGGTGTTACCGCCCCGGCTGGCGCCGATTCACGTGGTGATTGTGCCGATCTTCCGCAAGCCCGAGGAGAAGGCTGCCGTGAGTGCCGCCGCGGAGAAGCTGGCGGCCGACATCCGCAACCAGCCGCTCGGCGACTGGCTGAGTTATGATCCGATTCAGGTCAAGGTGGACGATCGCGACCAGTACCAGCCCGGTTACAAGTTCAATGAATGGGAACTGCGCGGCGTGCCGGTGCGCGTCGAGCTGGGCCCCAAGGACCTGGCCAACAATGCGTGTGTTTTGGCGCGGCGCGATCTGCCCAAGGAGAAAAAGGAGATGGGCGTTCCGCTCAGCGCCGCCGCCACGCGCATTGTCGAGATGCTGCGCGCCATGCAGACAGACCTGCGCGAGCGGGCCAGGCAATTTCGCGACGCCAACAGCTTTGAAGTCAATTCTTACGAGGAGTTCAAGAAAAAGATTGATGAGCCGGGCGGTTTCCTGTGGGCGCACTGGGACGGCACACGCGAAACCGAAGACCGCATCGCCGCCGAAACCAAGGCCACGATCCGCTGCATTCCCTTTAGCCGTGCAAAAGAAAAAGGGAAATGCATGGTGACAGACAAACCGTCGGAGGGCCGGGTTGTATTCGCCAAAGCTTAT
>DASZFN010000912.1:0-2100 GCA_035939715.1 Gemmataceae bacterium
AGGCGAGAAAGCCACCGCCCACACGCGGTCACCGTGGCCCATAAGCGTGGCTCGTTCAGAGAGAACGGCGCCGTCCGTTGATGGCTGAATACGACCAGGTTCGTCGGTAACGGCGCTGACTTGGGATTGCGCTGGTGATAATGTCTTTGTTTGCGCGTCGAGCTGCGTCCCAGGACAGGTGTAACTGGCGACAAACGCGACAGTCAGAGTTAGCATTAAGGTAAGCCGATAACACGCTCGCTCCACAGGGCGAGAATAGCCGGCCAAAGAGCAATCCATGGCGATGGCTCCTTTCCCTGACTCGTTGGGCATAATATTCACGGGACCGGCACCAGCTGGACAAATTCCTTCAAATCGTCCGTTTTCCAGAGTCGGACCGTGCCGTCGGTGCCGCCGCTGGCCAACAGCCGGCCGTCGGGGGAAAAGGCCAATCCTTCCACGTCGCCGGTGTGACCGGAGAGGGCTGCCTTCGGCTTCTCCAGCATCTCTTCGCGGAGGCGGCGGGCGCGGATGCGGACTTCGACCGACGAAGAATCCTTCATAGCGCGGCGCAGTGCGGGCTCGGCTACAACGCCTATGGCCGCCAGCTCCTTGCTCGCGGCCTCGCGCGTTGCGTAATTGTCATCGTCGAGCACCTTGAGAAGGTGGTCGATTCGTTCTTTTTCTTTCCGGGTCGGATCGCGCGGAGGGAGGTCAAAGAGCTCAATTCTCCTCCCACCGTTGCCGCGGGCAGCAATCATCCCCGCCTTGGCCGAATAAGCCAGCTTAGAAAGGTTGAGCTTAACCAGCACCCGCTGCTCTCCGGTAGTGATATCACAGAGGCGCATCGTTCCATCCCCGCCCACCACGAAGCGCTGGTCATCGATGAACGTCGCCCAACCACCACGGCTTTTGTCAAAAGTAGGGCGTTCTTTTCCAGTGGCTGTCTCGAAGAGGCGCAAAGCTCCATTGGACGCCAAGAGCCATTGTCCTCCTGGCGAGTAAGAGAGAGCGTAGATGTTCGGCGGACCGGGTAGCGTGGCGAGTTCTTCCCCCCCGGCCCAATCCCATAGCTTGATGCTTTGGTCCCAGCTACCTGTGGCCAGCGTCTTGCCATCCGGGGAAAAGGCGACCGCGCGCACAAAGTTAGTATGCCCCTTGAACACCTTGAGCACCCGGCCGGTTGCGACGTCCAGGATCTTGGCGCTATTGTCATAATTACCGATGGCCATGGTCTTGCCGTCCGGGGAGAAGACCACCGTGGGAATACCATCCCCGTCAACGTGGGACCAGAGTTGCTTGCGGTTGGCCGTGGTCCAGAGAACAACCCTGCCGCGCTGCTTGGGCTCGCCGAAGGTGGCGGCCAGCACGCTCCCATCCGGAGAAAATGCCACACTGCGGATACCGGTGCCGAGCGGCCGACCTTTCGCGGGGACTGACTTGTCGGGCAGCTGGCCCGATGATCCCGTAGCGCAGGACAGCAACATGCCGAAGCCAGCTAAGCACGTAAGCGTAAGGCGCTGCATGTTCATGGCTCCTTGTGCAAGATTTCCGGCACGGCCAGGTCCCAGATCAGGGCGGCGGAGTTTGTTAAGCCCGAAGCCAACCGATGGCCGTCCGGCAGGAACGCCAGCGACCAAACTCTGTCAGGCACGCCGCGAACGCGAGCGCGTAGATTGCCGCTGGCTATCTCATAGACGAGGATTTGCCGCTGCGGCTCTTCCACCGAGGTCGCGAAAGTTCTGCCGTCCGCTGAAATTGCCACAGGCCCTCCCACCGTCCCGGACAACAAGAGCCGCTGAAGGGCGCCTCCGGAAGAAAGGTCGAACAGCGCTACAGGGTGCTGACCGACTTGACGGTCGCCCCAGGCGCTGGCGATGAGAGTCCTGCTGTCCGGGGTAACGACCAGCGCCGATCGAAACTGACCTTCGCTGCCAAATCTACGCATCTCCTTGCCGCTCAGGGGGTCAATCAAACGAACCTGGCCGCCGTAATCGAGCACGAACGCTTTGCCGTCGGGAGCGAAGACGGCTTCCGCAAAGTCGAGACCCAAGTTTTTTCGGTTGCGCCGTGCGTCGTCATCGGCAAAATCGAAGCCTTGGGGGCGGACCTCCAGGCGCG
>DASZFN010000913.1:0-3307 GCA_035939715.1 Gemmataceae bacterium
ACGCATAACCGCGGTTCCGCGCACCCATCCCAGAGTCTGATGTGGACACTCCTTTGGCATACAGGTTGTTGCTGCTCCTCGGTGCTTTATCCCTCGCGTCGGCGTGGCCGGGAGAGACCCCTCCGGCCCCCGAGATTTCCGCCGAGCGGATCAAGGCCGCGGTTGCCTACCTGGCGAGCGACCGGCTGGAAGGCCGCGGCCCCGGCACACGCGGCGAGTTCCTCGCTACGGAGTATATCGCGGCCGAGTTCAAGAAGGCCGGCCTCAAGCCGCTCGGCCAACGCGGCACCTACTTCCAGCCCGTCCCGCTCGTGCGCGTCGGCACGAGCCCGAAGTCGACGCTCCGGGCGGTGAAGGGAGAAACCACGCTCAACATTCCCTGCGAGGATGGCTTCTCCGGCATGACGCAAACGCAGCAGGAACGCGAAGAGTTCGACGCCGAAGCGATCTTCGTCGGCCACGGCATCACCGCGCCCGAGTTCGCCTGGGACGATTACCGGGACGTGGACGTGAAGGGCAAGGTCGTCGTTCTCTTCACGAACGAGCCGCCCTCGGATGACCCGAAATTCTTCGGCGGCACGGCACTCACCTACTACGGCCGCTGGACTTTCAAATTCGAGGAAGCCGCTCGCCGCGGCGCGAAGGCGTGCTTCATCATCCACACCACGGCCACGGCGGGATACCCGTACTCCGTCGTCCGGCCGCTCGACGGCGCCCAGCTCAGGCGCGAACCCGGCCAGCCCGCGCTGGCCTTCGCCGGCTGGCTCTCGCGCGAGGCGGGCGACAAGCTCCTGGGCCTGGCCGGACGCACGGTAGAGGGCGCGCTCAAGGAGGCCGACACCAAGGGGTTCAAGCCGTACTCGCTTGGCTTCAACCTCAAAGGCGACATCAGCACCCGCGTCGAGAAGATCGTCAGCAACAATGTGGTCGGCATGGCGCCCGGCAGCGACCCGGCGCTAGCATCGGAGGCTGTCGTTTTCACGGCGCACTGGGACCACCTCGGCGTCGGCCGGGCGGTCCTCGGCGACGCCATTTACAACGGCGCCGCGGACAACGCGACCGGCTGCGCGCTGCTGCTCGAGCTCGCCCGTGTGTGGTCCGCCCAGTCGCCCAGGCCGAAGCGCTCCGCCATCTTCCTCGCCGTCACCGCGGAGGAAAAGGGGCTGCTCGGCTCGAAGTATTACACGCGGGATCCGCTCGTGCCGCTGGGCAAGACCGCGCTCAACCTCAACTTCGACGTGATCCTGCCGCTCGGCGTGCCGGAGTCGGTGGTCGTCACCGGGGCGGACCGGACGACGGCATGGCCGGCGGTCCAGGCGGCAGCGGCCAGAAACCACCTCGAGATCGAAGTTGACCAGAGGGCCCACCTCGGCATCTTCTACCGCTCGGATCATTTCTCGATGGCGCAGGCGGGCGTCCCGGCGTTCTCCGTCGCGCCGGGCATGAAGATCAAGGGCAAGCCGAAGGACTTCGCCAGCCAGGCACTCAAGGACTTCAACGACAAGGCGTACCACTCGCCGCAGGACGAATTGAAGCCCGAATGGGACTTTTCGGGCTTCGTCACGTTGGCCCGGTTCACCGTCGACCTGGCCCGCGACGTGGCTAACGCCGACCGCTTGCCGACCTGGAACCTCGGGGACGAATTCCACTCGGCGGGAGAGAAGCGCGGGGTGAAGTAGACTGCCTGCGACGCACCATTTCATGGCGGGCGGGGTGAGTGGCTCGGAACTGGCAAACTCATTTGGCATCAAGAATGGAGTCCGCAATGCGATCCAAAGGAAGAATCTGGCAGGCGGCCTGGATTTCGGCTGCGGCCCTTGGCATCCCGTAGACAACGCTGCTGGCCTGGTCTTGCGCGATGGTGTGCCAGCCGGCCTTGCGCAGGGATAGGAGGCCGAGGGCGCCGTCGTTGCCCATGCCGGTTAGCAACACGGCCGTGCCCGGCCGGGGCCACTTTGCCGCCAGGCTTTCAAAAAACACATCCACCGACGGACGGTACGGGTAATCGACAGGATCCGGCGTGTAAGCAAGCTGGCGGCCGCGATTGAGAACCAGGTGATCGTTGGTGGCGGCGACCAGGACCTGACCAGGTTTCACCTCGCTACCGGCGGTCGCGATGCTGACGCGCAAACGCGTGCGGCCTTGCAGCCAGTCGGCCAAACCAGGTGCGAAATCCGCCGCGATGTGCTGGACAATGAGCACGCCCGCGGAGAAATCCGCCGGAAAACGGTTCAGGATTTGCGCCAGGGCTTCCGGCCCGCCAGTCGAGGAACCCAACGCCACGAGTGGCGGCACCGGACGGCCGGCCCAGGATGAGGAGCCCGTGGACTGAGCCGGCGTGCCAGGCGCCACGGCCGGCAACTGCCTGGCTTGCTGCAATTTCGCCAGGCGTGTCAGCAAGCCCTCGCTGTCTTGCACCTTGCCGTCCGGGCCGATGGCGGGCGTGTTGACGGCATCCAGTCCGCCATGGCCCATGGCCTGATAGACGAGATTGAAGTTGCCGGTCACGCTCGACGTGACAAGCAGGATCGGACAGGGACTCGCCGCCATGATTCGCCGCGTGGCCTCGACGCCGTCCATGACCGGCATGACGAGGTCCATGAGGACTACGTCGGGCCGGTCCTCAGCCGCCCGGCGAACCGCCTCGGCGCCGTCCGCCGCCATCCAAGCCACGCTATAGCCGGGCACGCTGACCACCAGCCGCCGCAGCACTTCGCGGGCCAGGGCCAGATCATTGACAATGGCGACGCGCAAGGCCATGCAGAGTCCTGTCCCCTTTTCAACGGGCTGCTATGAGACTGCCGGACCGATCAGGTCCTGGACTGCTCGCAGGAATGTGTCGTCATGAAAGCTGCTCTTCGTGAGGTAGTAGTTCGCGCCCAGTTCCAGGCCACGCAGCCGGTCGGCTTCCCGGTCCTTGTAGGAAACGATCATCACAGGCAAATCCGCCAGGGCGCTGTCACCCCGGATGCAGCGTAGCAAATCGAAACCGTTCATGCGAGGCATGTCCACATCGGTGACGACCAGATCGAAGGACTCGGCGCGCAGGGCGTTCCAGCCGTCCTGGCCGTCGACGGCCACGGCGACCTCGTAGCCGTGCGCGCGCAGCAGTTGCCGCTCGACTTCGCGCACCGTGATCGAATCATCCACGATCAGGGCGCGCTTGCGCGGAGCGGTCTGGGCGGCGCGCTCGCAGCGCCTCAGCGAGCCGGTCTGAATAAGCTGGTCCATCGAGCGCACCAGGTCTTCCACATCGGCGATGAGCACAGGCGCTCCATCATCCAGCAGGGCGGCGGCGCTGATGTTC
>DASZFN010000914.1:0-1701 GCA_035939715.1 Gemmataceae bacterium
GACGCCCGTATCCGAGTTGCGCCCTTTCAGCAGGAACGCAGGCGATGGCATGCCCCAACGCGCCATCGTAAGTTCCCGACCTTCCGGTTGGTTGCGGACAATGGGTGCCCGATAGTCCGGAAATATCCCAGGCAGCGGGGGCAAGTTACCCGTTCGGTCGCTCATGGCGCCGGCCAGATCACGGATTGCCTGCTGGCCTTTTGTCAAAGAATAAAGATTGCACAAATCCCGATCCCCATCATCGTCACATGCCGCGCATCCTGGCGTCGACGTCCACGGGTCCCTGCCTTCCGTCTTGTCGCCTGGCTCGGGACGTGTCCGCCCCGATGCAGAACGCATCATACGGGCCGGCTCACCATCTGAAGCACTGCGTCCTGTTCGTTGCCGGAGTCTCGGGGCGCCGGTTCCCACCCAAACACAGAGCGGCCACCATATGATTGCGAGTGATGAAGCTCGTCACGGATGAGCTGCTCGACGGAAGGGCCGCCAGCACGGCGCTCAAGCCTGCGGGCCTGCTCGTCCAGCCGCCGCAAGGCCCCAAGCTCTTCCTCCATGCCGAGCTTCGCTTTTTGCACTGCCGACTTCAGCACCTTGATGGTTTCGTCATAGACTTTGATCGGCACCGGGAACGGGTGGCGGTCCTTTCCGCCGTGAGCAAACGAGAAGCGAGCTGGGTCGGTGAACCGGTACGGCGCGCCGTGCATCACCTCGGCTACCATTGCAAGCGCCTGCACGGTTCTGGCGCCGACGCCCGGCGTCAGCAGCAGATCGGGAAAGTCTTTCGGTCCGCGGTCGGCGGCGGCCGCGAGATTTCCACGGAGCCGCCGCGCAATCACGTCATTGCTTCGGACATCGTGATGCGCTGGCATCACCAGATGTGGCAAAAGCGGTTGGGCGATAGCTGCTGGTTCCTGCGGCCTGCCACTTGATTCAAGCGCGGAGAATTCATGCGTGATCGTGTCCGGCCCCAGGGAGGCGAGCATCTCGATTTGCGCCAGGCGAGACGCTTCGGCCCGCCGGTCGGCAAGATTGATGATTTCTCCCTGCCCGGCTCCCTCGATTGCCGCATGCGGATTATCGACGAAGCTCGTCAGCCCCTCCGAAAGCCAGTGATAGCGCCGCGCCTGCTTGCGCCCGCCGTTCATGCCCTGTTGCACGACGGTCCACTTGCCGTCGTCGGTGACAATAAAGCCGTGCAGGTAAAGGTCGAAGCCATCCTGCACTGCCGCGCTGTCGACCTTCGCAACCAGGCGGCTTGCCTTGGCAAGAGCCGCTCCGTCGATGCCGACTTGGTCACCGATGGAAACGAGTTCTTGCGGCGTTCGCCGCGAATGGTTGCCGCGTCCTCCGCAGACGTGAATGCCGAGCTCGTGGCGAAGCGGTGTCAGCCCCCGCTTGAGCGCACCGATGACACTCGTCGTGATGCCGGAGGAATGCCAGTCCATGCCCATCACGGAGCCGAAGGACTGAAACCAAAAGGGATTGGCCAGCCGCCGCAGCAACTCGTCGCGCCCGTAGTGGTGGACAATGGCCTCCGACATCACTGCACCAAGGCGCGCCATCCGGTCGGCGAGCCAACGGGGCACGTGCCCCCCGTGCAACGGCAAATCCGCGCTGCCAGCCCTTCGTGCCATCCGTTTTCCAATCCCTCGCGGTGTCCCAACCCGGCAACATGTTCATGTTATGTACCACAGACCGGCG
>DASZFN010000915.1:0-24539 GCA_035939715.1 Gemmataceae bacterium
GGCCTGGGTTTGCTGATCAGCACCGGGCGGCCCGACGCGGCCGTCGCCCTCTGCCGCAAGGCCATTGCAGCTCAGCCGGAGGATGCCAAGGCCTACGTCGGCGTCGCCTGGGGTCTGACGGTCCAGGGCAAGTACGCGGAGGCTCTGCCTGAATTTCAGCACGGCCGGGACCTGGGCTTGAAGCGCCCCAGTATCATGACGACTCCCGTGGTCCGGTGGACCGAGGAGTGCGAACGGCTCAAGGTCATCGACGGCCAATGGCCTGTCTATGTCGAAGGCAAGGTGAAGCCCCAGGACCGAGCCGAACGCCGGCTGCTAACGCTTGTCTATGTGATCCGCAAGCAGTACCTGGCCGCGGCCCGCCTGCACGCGGAGGCCCTCACCACTGACGCGCGGTGGGCCGACGATCTGGACGCCGAGGCCCGCTACGACGCGGCCCGCTTCGCCGCTCTCGTGGCCGACGGACAGGGGCAGAACGCTGCTCAGCTCGCGGCGGGTGAGCGCAGCCGTTGGCGGAGGCAGGCCGTGGACTGGCTGCGGGCCGAATTGACGCGCCAGGCGAAGCACCTGGAAAGCGCCCCGTCGCTCGACCACAGCATTGCTCTGGCTCGGCTGCGCTGGTGGCAACAAGAACCGGACCTGGCCGCCGTACGCGACCCGGCCATATTGGCGAAGCTTCCGGCCGAGGAACGCGAGGCATGCCTGAAGCTGTGGGCCGAGGTTGATGCGCTGCTGAAAAGGTCTATAGCCACATCAGGCAGAGCTCAACAGGGCGGTGCACGGGCGCAACTTGAACTGATACACGTCGCACTCGCCGCTGCGGAAGAACTTGGCGCAAGCGGTCAGGTATCTCAAGTAGGTACGAACCGTTTCCTCGCCGACCAGAGTGGCTGCCTTGTCAGCGTTGCTAGCGAGGTTGCCGGCCCAGCATTCGAGTGTGCGCGCGTAGTGCGGACGCAAGCACTCGACATGGAGTGTCTCGAATCCGCCAGTGCGGGCGGCCTCCAGCACGCGCTCCGGCGGAGGAACGTCGCCGCCGGGGAAGATTTTCGTAGACAAAAAGTGAACGAAACGCAAAAACGCGAACGCCTTGCTCGGCTTGCCCAGCGTGATTGTGTGCAGCAGCAGAATCCCATCGCCGGGCAGCAATTCCAGGCAGCGGGCGAAAAAGGCGGCGTATTTTGCCCGGCCAAAGTGCTCGAAGGCGCCGATAGACACGATGCGGTCCACCGGCTCCGTAAACGTCTCCCACCCTTCCAGGCGGAAATCAAGCCCCGGCCGTCCGGCGGCCAGCATCTGATTGTGGTGATACTGATTCCTGCTCAGGGTCAGGCCGATGACGGAAACGCCATGCCGTTCGTGAGCCCGCGCCGCGGTCGCCCCCCAACCGCAGCCGATGTCAAGCAGCCGTTGGCCGCGTTGCAACTCGCACTTGGCCAGCGTGGTGTCGATCTTGGCACGCTGGGCATCGGCGAGGCTCATGTCTGACGCGTCGAAGCGGGCGCATGAATAGGTCAGCGACGGGTCCAGGAACAGGCGAAAGAAATCGTCACACAGGTCGTAATGGGCCCGAACCGGAGCGAAATCCGGGCTCAGCGAAGTCGTCATATTTGTACTCCCTCCGGCGTAACGAGAGATAACGCTTCCGGCTCGCGGCCCGCGACTGCTCGTTCGAGCGCTTGTTGCAGGTTCGCCAGAACGTCGGCGTGGCGGTAGGCCGGCGCGGCGCGCATGAGCCCGAGGATCTGAACCCGGTAGTTTGTCAGGTTGGTCTGCACCGGCATGCGAAAGTCGCGGGCAACGGCCACGACTTTCTTGGCCAGTGCGCGAAGGTCCCCTTGCTGGCACTTCAGGAGCAAGTCGTAAAAAAACTTGGCGTGGCTGGCCTCGTCGTTGGCCATATGACGCAGGAGGACCTTGAGCAGCGGCTCGTCGATGTCCTGTGCCAGGGCACGATAATACAGGTGGGTCGCTTTCTCTTGCAGCGCGAGATAAATGAAGCTCTCTACCAGACAATCGTAGGGAAAGTGGTACTCGGTTTTCCGCTCACGTAGCAAATCCGCGTCGAGCGCGGCGCGCGTCATGAGGCCCGTCCGGGTCAGATACATTTCCAAAACGTGGGCATGCCGGTCCTCCTCGGCGGCCCAGCGGAAAACGAAGTGCAGCGCCTGGCGATTGACGATGTGCTGCGCATCGGCGAGTTCCGGCCCCGTCATGTGCCGCAGGTATTCTGCCATGTAACCCGGCAGGTGGTCTTCGACGTAAAGCACGGTCAGCACGGCCGAGCGCTGCTCCGGGCTGAGCCGGTCAACTCTGGCCAGTTGGCGGACTTTGTCGTGCGTGACGAGGTCGTACGGCGACCAGCCCATGCGGTCCGCGCGGCGCAAGTAGGCGTAAAGAACGGTGTCGAGCACGGTCGGATCGGGAAAGAGTGGCGGGTCGGCAGTCCGTTGCCCCAACGGAGTTGGGGTGAGCATCGGAGTCTCGTTCAGCGCTAGAGGGAGTAGAGATCGCCGGCAAAACTGGTTCGATTCTAGCAGAGCGCTCCGGCCAATTGCATCAAGAAAATGGGCGGAAATTAGATTCTTCGTTCAATCTGGGAAAACCCGGTGAGCAAAGTCCAGTAATGCGGGCAGCGTCTTTGATCTTTTGGCCGGACATCCAGGCATCGGCTCCGGCAACCAGCGCCGCGCCCTCACTCCCGCCCAGGCGCTCGCCAAGCCGGCGCCGCGTGGTGGCGGCATACAAATGCATGGCGACGTCGTCGAAGCGCTCCGCCGCGTCACGCAAAAGCGCGGTTGTCACGTCGCGCTGGCCGCGACACGCCGCCAACGCCGCGCGCAGCAGCCTGGCATAGGCGTCTGTCCAGGGCAGGCGTTCGCGCTCGAGTTGGCGGGTGTCGCGTTCGGCCTGGCGCAGGAACGGCCGCGGATCGCCGGCCCGCACGGCGGCTGCCAGGGCGCTGCGCGCCCGCGCCTGGTAGAGATCGATGCGAATCTTCTGTACCCGCATCAGCAGCGAACGCCTGTGCGCCGCCCAGTGCTCCATCAGATGACGCAACGCGGCCGCGCCGTCGCCGTTATAGAGATGGACTTGCACCTGTCCCAGCATGGCCGTCGAATGTTGCACGTGAAAGCCCTGCTGAGACCAACCTGTCAGCGCCTGGTGCAGCTCCTCCTGGGCTCGTTGGGGCTCATCGTTCGCCAGGCGGAGCGTCGCCAACACATAGGTGCTCAGGTACGTCGCCAGGTAGCGATCGCCTCGCTCCTGGGCCTCCTGGCGCAGGTCCGGCAGGCGGCGCGCCAGCTCCGTCATATTGCCCTGGTAAGTCAGCGTCCATAGGGCGAGCGTATGCTTGGTGTCCAGTTCCCAGGTGACGCCCGTGCAACTGTCGCGGAAGATGGCCTCGGAACGGTCGAGGAAATCCAGGGCGCGATTCCAGGTCCCTTCCAGGAAGCTGGCAATGCCGGTTGCCAGCAGGACCACGGCACGGGCGTACGGGTGGTGGACCTGTTCGGCCAGCGCCTCGGCACGTTGGAGCAGCTGGGCCGCGCGCGCGTAGCCACGACCTCCCGCGGAGGCTACGTGGGCGGCCTCAATCGCCAGGCCGCGCACGATTCTACACGAATCGCCGGCGCGCAGAGCCAGCCGCAGGCTCCGCGCCTGAAAGTCTGCGCCACGGATTGGGTCGATCATGCTCAGGCCCGCCGCGGCCGACCAGCAAATTTCCATTCGCGTCCGCTCGTCGGGTCGAATTTCTTCGTCGCTGCGCGGACGGAAACCAAGCCCCCCCCACCAAAGTCGGGCGCGCTGAATGAGCACCGAGAACAGGGCACGCCGCGACGTGGCGGGCAAGGTCATCCCAACGGCGCCGAGAACGGCGCCCACGGCGACAAGGCCCTCGTCGAAGTGGCCGCTGACCAGGAACTGCGTGGCAGCGCGGCGTCGGAGCTCGAGCGCCTCGCCCGCGCCGGCGCCCGCTGCCGCAGTCTGGTAGTCCAGTGCTGCCTCGGCGCCGCGGCCCGCGTTGGCTAGGGCGTCGCCCCGCTGCGTCAGCAGCCGGCGCCTCTCAGCATCTTCCAGCGGGGAAAGCTCCAGAGCCAGGCGATAGTGCAGGGCCGCCTGGTTGAACGCCAGCGCCTGGGCGGCCTGGTCCGCAGCCAGCGCATAATAAGCGCCGGCCTTGGCAGACTCGCCGGCTCGGTGAAAGTGAAGGGCCAGCACCTCTGGATCGGCGCGCGCCGATGATTCAAGGGCCAGGGCCAGGCGATGGTGGCGCTGTTGCAATACCAGGGGCGTCACGTGGGCCACTACCGTCTCACGCACGCGATCATGATAAGTCTCGATCTCGTCGCGCTCGGTCGGACCGGTGCCGCGAATCAGTCGCTCCGCTCTCAGGACCGTCAAGGCTGCAGCTTCGTGTGCTCCGATTCCGGCAGCTTGGCACGCCGTCTCTCGCGTCAGCGGGCGACCCGAAATGGCCACCACCTCCAGCAACTCCCGCGCCTCGTCCGGCAGCCGCAGCACCCGGGCCCACAGGACCTTGTCCAGGGCGATTTCCTCTCCGGCGGCGCCAAATGCGCTTAAACCGGCGCCTGCTTGCAAGTATTGCACAAGCTGGTAAATAAAGAACGGGTTGCCGCCCGACTCACGCACGATCTGTTCGGCATGTGCCTGCGTCGCCGGGTCGATGCGGCCGAGCAGGGACAGTGAGAGGTGATGCGCTTCCTGGCCGGTTAGTGGCTCAACCGCCACTTCACGCCAGTCGAGAGCGGCCTCTTTCTGTGCCGGCCCTTGCCGTAGCCGGACCAGGAACGGACTGCTGGCCGCGTCCTCGCTGCGGTAACTACCGAGCAACAGCAGGACAGGTGGGTCCGGCGGCCGCAACAGCTCAGCGAGCAGGTCCGCGCTGTCAACATCGCCCCACTGTAGATCGTCGATAAAGAGAATCAATGGCCGGCGGTCTCCAAGACGTGCCAGCAACTCGCGCAGAGCGGCGAAGGCTCGGCGCCGCAACTCTTGCTGATCGGGCGTTTCCAGTCCCCGCTGCGGCGCATTGGCCACGGCTTCCACTTGCCGCAGTACCGGAAATACGCGCACGAGCGGTGTCACGTCCCGAGGAAGTATCGCCTGCGCCTCGGCGTCAGGCAGGCGCATCAAGTGGCGGCTTAGAGCGTCCACCATGCTGTCCAGAGCTTTGAACGGCACGGATTCATGCTCATAGCAGCGCCCCCCCAACACGACCGCAGCCGTCCGCGCACACACTTCCTCCACAAAATGGCTTATCAAAGCTGTCTTGCCTGCTCCGGAACGGCCATGCACGGCAAGTGCAACGGTCAGGCCTTCGCGCGTGTCTGCGAAGGCCTGATGCAGAGTAGCCAGATGCGCTTCCCGGCCGATTAACGGAGCACTTATCCCACGCGGCGTTCTTACCGCAACATTACGCTCGATTTCGGCCGTCTCGTGTCCTAGGCGTCGCAAAATCTCCGGCCCGCACGGTCGGGCCTCGGGCCGTCCACGTAGCAGATCGACGCAGAGCGCGTCGAGATCTGAGGGCACGTTCGGCGCTAGCGTGCTGGGCGCGGGCGGTTCGTGGCGCTGCTTTTCCATCAGAACCTGTAGCGATCGGCCGTGAAATGGCAGATGTCCCGTAAGGGCAGCGTACAGCATGACGCCGAAGCTGTACCAGTCACTGCCAGGCGAGACGGGCAGGCTCGCTGCCTGTTCCGGCGCCATGTAAGCAGCCGTGCCGACGATGTGATGTTCTGTGTTCCTATGCTGTCCGGTCTCATCCAGGTCGGTTGCCAGGCCAAAATCCAGCAAAACAACGCGCCCTGCCGGCGTCACCAGCACGTTGCTCGGTTTGATGTCGCGGTGTAACCAGCCCTCTTCGTGCAGAGCCTGTACGCCCGCTGCCAACTGAAGCAGCGCGCCGCGCAGGCGGCGGAGCGCCGGAGGCAACAATCCGGCTGGCGCATTCCGCTCCTCGCCGGCGCACACGTAGCTGTGGAAATCGAGGCCCTCAACCAGCTCCATGGTGAAGCACCACTGATCCCCGTCGGAGAGCAGCTCGTAGAACATCACCAGATTTGGATGGGCTACATCCGCAAGCGAGCGAAACTCCTGCTTGAAGCGATACAGAGACGCTGGAGCTAACCATTGCAAGGTTTTCAGCGCGACAGTTTGCCGGCGCTTGCGGTCATAAGCCTTGTAGACGACTCCCATGCCTCCGCGGCCGAGTTCTCCAAGGATGTCATAACCGGTGAGGTGAAGCCAATGGCAGGCCGGCGGGCCGGCAGGGCAGCTGGGCGCTGACTCGACCTGTAGCGTGGGAGTGCATCCTCTCGTCTGCGGGTCCAATTGCCCGTCAGGGGTTATCCCAAGGCCGAGCGGAGTGGTCGGCGCGTCGAGGGTCAACACGCCCGTAAGTTCTGCCGCGATCGGACTCTGCGCAGAGGCCCCGCAAAAAGGGCAGACTGCCGCCGGGGTGCCATTGTAAGCAAGAGGTTTCCACTGATGGCCATGCAGGCATGTAAGGTAATCGGACACGGAGCGAGACCTCTTGGGCCAGGACAAGTCATGAACTGCGGAGCTTATTGTATCAGCCTATCGCCAGGGATGGAGTTGGGTTGACTGGCAGAAGTCAAGCCGACCGGTATAGTCCCCAGGAGCCTACCCTGATACGCTTCATATATGTCCGCTATGTCCGCGCGCAAATTGGGCGCGATCATAAGATTCGGAAGCCATGACCTTGGCCCGAGGGTGTTTCCATGAGCGCCAGCACAGTTCTATACGAACGGGACGGACGTCTAGCCCGACTAACGTTGAACCGGCCTGAGAGGCTTAACGCCATCAATGACGAGATGCCGCGAGATCTGCGCGCCGCTGTTGACGAGGCCAACCGTGACGATGCCGTGCACGTAATCACGCTTGGGGGGGCTGGCCGAGCATTTTGCGCGGGTTATGACCTCAAGCTCTACGCAGAGCAACCAGGCCACGTCTGCAGCGAGGGCGACAGAGCCTGGGACCCGATGCTCGACTATCGCTTCATGAGCGAGAACACAGCCTGTTTCATGAGCCTGTGGCGGAGTCACAAGCCCGTGATCTGCAAGGTGCACGGGTACGCCTTGGCCGGCGGGAGCGACATGGCGCTAGCGGCGGATCTGGTCGTGATGGCCGAAGACGCGCAAATCGGCTATCCGCCGGCGCGGGTCTGGGGATGCCCGACGACCGCGATGTGGCTGTATCGTATTGGGGCAGAGCGGGCCAAACGGCTACTCCTCACCGGCGATCTCATCTCGGGTCGAGAGGCGGCGCGGATCGGCCTGGTCTGCCAAGCCGTTCCGGAGGCCGAGCTTGTTAAAGTAGCTGATCAGCTGGCGCTGCGGATGGCGGGCATTCCCAGGAATCAGCTGATGCTGCAGAAACTTCTCATTAACCAAGCCTACGAAAACATGGGGCTGGCCACGACCCAGCTCTTGGCCACGCTGTTTGACGGCATGGCCCGGCACACGCCCGAGGGCTTGGCATTCAAGGCCCGCGCCGAGAAGGTGGGCTTCAAACAAGCTGTGCACGAGCGCGACAGCGGAGCGGCCATTGCGGACACTTAAGTCGGGTATCTACGGCGGCTGGATGAACCATGCCTACGCCCCGTTTGATCAACCGCCAATGCAACGAAAAGGGAGCACCAATGCTCCTGATTTCGGCTTCCCCGAACTCATGTTGCAGCCCGAAGACGGTGAAAGCATCGCCAACATGGCCAAGGTTGGCCATGCTCGACGTTCGCAGGCAGAAAAAGTTGCTACCGTCAATACGATTTTGATGATTACGGACAGAATTTGGCGACTTTTCGCAAGATCGCTATAGGTCGCCAAGGCACTTGGCGGGCGGACTACCAGCCGGCCCCCCGCTCAAAAAGCATGGCAAACTGGCAAACTCATTTTTTTTCTTGGCATAAGTCTAGCTGCCATATGGGCTTGGTCGAAGAATTGAGTTTGCCAACTGTGGCAAACTCATCTGGCAAACTGGCAAACTCATTTTGACTTCCGCCAACCGCTGGCTTCCCCTCAATCGTTGAGTGACAACTGATCCCACGGAAACGGCATCGTAGGCGGCTGCCGATGGCGGTCCTGGCGCACGTCCTTGGGACGCTCCTTGAAATAGGTCACGAAGCGCACCAACTGCCGGACGGCTTCCTCGTAAGCCTGCTTACCTTTTTCCGCGGTCGCTAACTCGGGTTCGCCGAGCACGCCGCTTTCGGAATAGCTGCTCGTCCAGGAGATAATCGTGGCGGGACCCTGGCCGAACAGGTCCACATAATTGAAGGGGCTGTTCTCCCGGTTGAAGCTGACGGCGCCGTTCTTGATCTTGTCCTTGCGCACGTTGTCGCCGTCGAGATAGAGATAGAGCGAAGTCTCCAACTCGCAGGCGTGGGCGATGCCCCCGGGAAACTTACTCTGCCGCCAGCGCGGCAGGAATTCCCTGTCCACGGTAAGCATGTTCCACCAGGCGACCAGGATGCACTCGGCATCGGTCTCGAGATTGGTTCGCCGCGCGGCCAGATCGAGATTCGGCATGTTCGAGCCATGCCCGTTGAGCAAGACGATCTTCTTGAAGCCGTGGTACGCCAGCGACTTCGTGATATCCAGGACCTGCTTGATGAAGGTCTCGTAGTGCGTGTTGATCGTGCCGGGGAAATCCATGACGTGGCCCGTGTAGCCGTACCAGACCGGCGGCAACACCAGGACCTGGTCCGGAATCTGCTGGCCGGCGCCGTAGGCGATGCCGAGCGGGCAAACGATGTCCACATCGAGCGGCAAATGCGGCCCATGCTGCTCGACCGAGCCACAGGGCACAATACAGACCTTGCCCATGTCGATGGCGTCATTGATTTCCGGCCAGGTCAGTTTTTCGTAGCGGTATTCTCGTCTTGCACGATCGCTCATGGTAGTCGCTCCGTCAGCGGTCAAGCCGGCCTTTTCGTCATCGGGAGTATTCTGGCATCTCACTGGCGCGTGAACAATAGGATGGCTTCAACCCCGCGCAAGAATTTGCACATGTACTTGGCGTACGCGCGGTCCGTCAAACTCACAAAAATAGAGCCCCTGCCAGCGACCGAGCACCAAGGCGCCCTTGTCCACGACAAGCGTCACGCTTGGTCCGATCAGGCTGGACTTGATGTGCGCGTCGCTGTTGCCTTCGCTGTGACGAAAGTCAGGCTGGTGCTGCGGGATGCTCCGGTTCAGCCAGGCAAGCATGTCGTGCACGACATAGGGATCGGCGTTTTCGTTGACGGTGACCGCCGCGGTCGTGTGCGGACAGTAAACGACACAGATGCCTTCCTGCATATTGTTTTGCCGCAACACCGCGTTGACGCGATCGGTGATTTCAACAAACTCCGTGCGCTGGCCGGTGCGGATTTCCAGCGATTCCATGCTCTCGCTCCTTATTCTCGGTCATAAACCATCAAGCCCCTGTGGTCAGAGTATCAGGATCGCCACGGCCCTTCATCTCCGGAAGAATTTCGCCGCCAAAAACGAAACAAGCCCACGGGCTGGGGCCCGTGGGCTTGATAAATCGGTTCTTTTTCCCTGGTCAAGCGTGTTTGCGGCCCGGCAGACGATCGGGCCGTGGGGTATGCGGCGGCAGAGGGGCAGAAGGGCCGTCACGGCGAATGCGCTTGCGCGGGCCGGCGCTCGGCAGAGAAGCCGGGTCAGGCCGCCGGAAAGGGAGGACGGCAGGTTCGTCACTGTCTTCCAGCGCGGCGCGCGTCACCGCGCGCTCCGCCTCCTGCTCCTCGTAGAGCTGCTCCCACTGAAAGTCATGCCAAAGTCTCTGGAAGCCCTGGTGCCTGGGATTTCGGAACAGGGCGGCACGCAAGGCCATGCGTGCTTCCTCCGGCTGCTCGGCAAGGCAGAGTCCTTCCACCAATTTGCCGACCGTGTCCGGATCATCCGGCGCGAGGTCAACGCCGCGCCTCAAGGCCTTCAGTCCTTCCTCGTTGTCCCCCAGGCAGAGACAGAGAATACCAAATTCGCCCAGGCAGCGCGGCTGGTTGGGATCGAGGGCCAGCGCTTGCCGAAAATGATTCAAGGCGCTCCGCGGATCTCCCTGCTCGTCCTGGTCGTGCGCCAGGGCGAGCAAGTAGTGGTAACGCGCATTTTTGGGATTGTGAAGCAAGGCCGCCACGAGGTGTCGGCGCGCTTGCGCAAAGTTGTTTTGCCTCAAGAGGATCTCCGCAAGCCGAACCTGCGTTTCCTCGGCCGTGGCCGAAGGAATGTCGTGCAGACCGGACAGGCGCCCGAAGACACGCATGGCGTCGTGAGTGCGGCCCAGGCTCTGCAGGAATCGGCCTCGTTCCAGAAGGCGTTCGGTGAGATTGAGCGTCCTGCTCATATAGCTGCCTCCATGCAGCAGTCCAGAGGGGTTCAACACGCTCCGCGTGCCGGCAATTATAACGTCAGCTGTGCAGCTGGCAAGTCCAGTGCACGCGCATCGGCAGGATGCACAAACCGCGTAGAGATTAGCGGGTAGGCTGCGCTTGCGGAGCAACCCCTCGCTGGCGTTTCGGGTTACAATGCTGGCGGCTTGTAGGACCAGCCGTTAATCCTTATCCTGCTTGCCTTCCTTCAAATGCGGGAACACAAATGCCGAGCGCACGGGAGCGGGCATGGGCGAGTTCGGGCCGCGCACGGAGCGCCAGATCACCTCGCTGAGAAGTAAATCGTCCGCGGCGTCCTCCTTGGTGAAATCGAACTTCTCGGAAAGCTTCGCCCCCCAGGCGGTAGCCTGGTTCTTCTCCGTTAAATCCACGGCCGGCACCGCATGCTGATAGCTGCCGGTGTCCGCGTGGGCCTGGAACGCACCGTACATCGGTTGGGCCGCGGCGTCGAACTGGCTCATCGGCTTGAGCCCGAGAATTAGCTCCATGGTGCGCAGCATGCTGGTGGTGGAATACATGGTCGAATCGACCTGGCCGCGCCGGGCATAGGGACTGATGACGTAGGCGACGGTCCGGTGTGCGTCCACATGGTCGGAACCGTTCTGGGCATCATCCTCGACGACAAAGATCGCCGTGTCCTTCCAGAACTTGCTCTTGGAGACGGCCTCCACGACGCGGCCCAGAGCCAGATCATTATCCGCAACGTAGGCAGTCGGCGTGGGCTTGCCGACCTTGGCGCCCGAGGTATGGTCATTGGGCAGGCGCAGGATGACCAGGCGCGGCAGATCGCCCTCGCGCTCGAAGCGCCCCAGCTCCTCAATGAACCGGTCGGCGCGCTTCTGCTCGGAGTAGTCGAGATCGAAGCCGCGGAAGAGTGGATCGAAATGGCCTTCGAGAGCCTTGACGCGCGCCCGGCCCGGAACGTCCGGCGTCTTGCCGTTATCGATCCACTCGCCGTAGCTGCGATAGCTGACGCCGGCCTCGGCGCAGCGGTCCCATAGATAGCCGCCCGCGGGCCGGGCAATGGCGTCCATGTTCCCCTCCGCCGGGTACTTGTCCAGCTTACGTAGCGGGCTGCCGCGATAAACCAGGGGCCAGACTTTCTGGACAAAGTCCGTCGCGTATGCCCCCATCGACCATTCGTGGCCGCTCGCGGACACTTCCCCGTCCACGTAGAAGTTATCGAGCAAGACAAACTCGCGCGCCAGGCGATGGTGATTGGGCGTTATTGATTCCGGAAAGAGGCACAAATTACGGTCGCCATTGCCTTCCTTCATGTCACCCAGCACCTGGTCGTAGGTGCGGTTTTCCTTGATGATGTAGAGGCAGTGCCTGATCGGGCTCGGATCGCCGACTCTTGCGGGCACCGGACTGTCCTTGGGCGGCAAGCGAGGCACGCTTTGATCGGCGCGAAGCGGGCTGCAGGCATAGGCGTCCTTGCTGTACGCAGCCATTTTCTCCGGCGTCGGTAAATCGACGATGTTCAGCGTGCCCCGATACAGATCGCCAATGTACTCGCGCGTCGTTTTGTTGCGAGGCAACAGTGGATTTGGACCATGCGGATTTGCCTTCGGCGTGGCGCCCCGCCCGCTGCAGACGTAGATGCGGCGGTCCGCGGGATCATAACGGACCGAGGTCGGATACCAACCTGCGGGAATGAAGCCCAGCGGCCGGGCCGCTTCCTCACCGGAAGGAGATACGCGAAAGACAGACACATTATTGGCATCCGCATTGGCCACGAACAGCATTTCGCCGTCCGGCGTCAGAGCAAGGCTGTTCGGCGTATTGCCGGTTGGGGCGCTGGGATAGAGGGCACAGGAAATCGTCTCGCGCGCTTTGCCTGCGGCCGTGTCGATGACGCTCACGCGCGTTGAATTCGCGCAGGCGACGAACAAGGTCTTGCCATCGGCCGCAAGCGCCATCTCCGTGGGATGAAGCTCGGTGGGGATGTTGCCGACCACCTTCGCCTCGCCGACATTGATCACCGCCACGCTCGCCTTGTTCCAGAGACTGACATAGAGCCGGGTTCCGGCCGCGTTGACGGCGCAAGCATAAGGATAGCTGTCCTTTCCCAGGGCAATGCTCCGACGGTCGTTGGGATTTTCAAGCGGGACAATGGCAACCGCATGACCCCAGGCGCCGGCGGCAAAGAGCGTCTTGCTGTCTCCGTCCACGGCAAGTCCTGCCGGAACAAAGGTCTGCGATGGCTTGGCGACCGCGATGCGCCGATGCTCCGAAAGCAGGCCTTCGCCGAAAGCAAAAGCGTGCACGATCTCAAACTCTCCGCCGCTGGCGTAGAGATGCTTGCCGTCCGCCGAGAAACAGAGACCGTAAAAGGTCTGGTCGACAGTTACCCGGCTGCGGATTTTCTGGCGGCTGCCGCTCAGATCGACGATGACAATCTCATGTTCCCCATGGCCGGCGTGCAGCACGGCCAGCCATTTGCCGCTCGGATGCAGGGCGCTGTTCACGGGAAAATCGCCGAGTTCCAATTGCTTCCCTGCGGGCTTTAGCGACCACTGATTGTGAAGAAGGATCGTACCTTCCGGCTGAGCGCCGGGAAGCCGCAGTTGTTTTGACGAGGAATCCTTGCGTGGAGCTTCCTGGGCTCTCGCGAAAGGCATTACCAGCAACACCATGGCAAGGACATGGAAGGGTCGCATAAGTCTCCTGGGTGCGATTACGGTGTTGAATTCTCCCCAAGGCTTTGTAGTAGCCGTAGGGAAGATTATGCGCGATGGAAGTGAAGAAGAAAAGAAAAAGCGCGGTTGGCGTGCTTTTGGTATCCGCAGCCCGCGGCGCCGAACAGGTCCTTGTCGGCGCCGCGGACTGAGGATGCCGCTGCAGGTCACTTATTCTCTTGAGCCGGCACATCCTTGTAGGAGAATTTTCGTTGTACCTTTTCCGCCGGGTACGGCTTGCCTTCCACTTCCACGTAGGGGTACACAAAGAAGTTGAGCGGCTGTCCAGCCTGTCTGGGAACGAGGTAGATGTCTCTTCCCGCGCTGAAGGTGACGCGGTCCTCGGTGAGGTTGCCGAAGTAGTAGTCCTTCATCTTGGGATTCTTGTTCGCTTCCGAGATATCGACGGGAATCCAGTTGCGGCCGGTGGGCCGGAACTTGGCCCAGCAGTGATAGCCGGGGACATCGCCGGCGCCGTGCTGGGAGGGCAGCGGGAAGCCGATCTCAAACTTGGCCGGTATCCGGTCGGCGCGGGCCAGCGAGATGAACAGGCTATGGAAATCGGTGCAGTTGCCATAGCGGCTGTCGCAGGCCCAGTTGGAATCGCCGCGCCCCCAGCCGGTTCCCTCCTTGCTGTAGCGCATGTGGCCGTTCACCACGTCATAGAAGAGATGCGCGGCGGCCAACTGGTCTTCCGGAACATCCTTGTCCTTGATGAGTTCCAGCGGTTTCCCCGAGGTGGGCACCAGGGCGTCGGGCTGAAGATACTTGCCCAGCTGGTCCGGACTCTCGGACAAGGCTTTGGAATCGCCCTTCATTTCCCGTCGCGTCACCTTGTACGTCACGGAGAATGGGATCTTGCCATCCCCGTCCGCCCCGGCCTCGATGTAGAGAATCTTGTTACCGAATTTGCTTTCCTTGGCGATGTGGCCTTCGGCGGGAAGTTGCTGGGAGACCATTTCCACGTCCTGATCCTCATCGCGCGGCGGCACCGGTAGCCAGATGCGGGCGGTTTGTTTCGGAGTGAGCCCCGTGATCGTACCGCCGTAGGTGAACAGGAACGTGCGTGCTTTCGCCGCATTCGCCTGCGCGGCGGGCCCGGCCTTTTGAAAATCAACGCGCGTCACCTTGCCGGCCTGCACCGTTGCGGTGCGGGTGGTTTCGCGCGCGGAGTCGCCTTCATTCCAGGTAGCCACGAGGGTGTACACGAAACTCTTGCCGGCGGGCAGGCGCGGAGACTCGAAAACGCGCTCGCTGCCCCGTTGCGCCGTGGGCTCGGCCTCAATCGTAAGCCTGGCATCAGCGGGCAGACGCACAATGAGCACAGCCCTGTCCGCGGGCGATCCTTCCGCGGCGCGCAGACAGGTCAGTCCGGTAGAAAAAACTGACAGGAACAGCGCGACGGCTGTCAAGGATGATCGGATCATGGAAGCAGCTCCAATGGATGTTGCGGGATGAAGCCAAAACGAACTGAGAAAAACTACGTTGCCTGGGAATGATTCGCAGGAAAGAAACAGACCCGGCCCGGTCACGCCGATGCTAGACGCCACGCCATCAGGTGAAGCCTTGATGAAGAGAAGAGATGATGCGCGCCATGCCCCTGACTGTGCCGGGTTGGAGCCAGGTATTTGGCAATCGCAAGGACATTGGATGCTACCAGGGTGATCCTATTCTGCGTACCCGTCGCTCGGCGTCAACAACTGGCCACGGGAATCATGGGCCGCAGGTCGCGCGGCGCCTCCGGCGCACTCTTGTGGTTGCTGCACGTGCCACAGCCGCCGCCGCTGCCGCAAGAACCGCATCCCCCTTCGCCCGAATGGCATCCGGGCAGCCCACAGCCGCCCGTCTCCGGCTCGTCCTTGTCCGCACCAGGACCCGTTAAGCCCAGATCGTGAAGGCTCACCAGCAGATGGTAGCGCTCCGCAACCTGGTCCATCAGGTGCCGCGGATCGCAATCCGCCCAGCGTAGATGATGCAGGACGGCTTGCCGGCCGTCCAGCAGAATCTCGGCGTCCAGGATTTCCAGGGGCAGTCCGAGGTCCGCCGCCATGCACCGCGCCTCTTCGAAGAGCTTCTGGCTTTTGCGGCGCATGCGTTCCGCCAGTTCCCGATCGCCGTCGCTGGCCAGGCGCAGGATTTGTCCGACAAACTTGTCCGCCAGGAAAGAGGCGTGTTGCTCGTTGGCGGGGCGCATGACCACGGCCAGCTCCTGGCCGCGATGGCTGCGGACGACGACCTGGCTGCCGCGGCTGCAGGGCAACGGCTCATCAGCGCGGAAACGGCCGAAATCGCCCGCCTTGCCGTAGCTCAAGAGATATTCGGAGTTGGCGGTCATGCAAGGCCCAGATATTCGCGCATATAACGATCATATTCATCTTGGCCGCGCTCGGTGCTAAGGTCAAGGCGCAGCTCATTGATGACCTTGATACTGTAATTCTTGAGCCAGTCCTGCCAGCAGTCGGCACAGACTTTTTCGTGGATCTGCTTGCCGACGTCATCGCCCATGGGCGGTTTGTCGAGCCTGCGGGCGTGATTGCCGGCCATGCAACCGGGCCGCTGGCAGCGGAAGCCGTCGCCGCCGCTGGCGGGACGCTTTGACGTGGGCACCGGCTTGCCGAGCGCGCCGAGCATCTTGCCCATGTCGTCGCGCGGCATGTTGTCGCCACGCTCGTCGGCGACGGCAAAGCCCTTTTGCAAGACCTCGACGGCCTCGTCCGCACGATTGAGGGCGATCAAGGATTTGGCCAAAAGCTGATAAACCTTGGAAAACTGCGGACTCAGCTCCAGCGTACGCCGAAGAGACTGGACCGCCTCTTCATTCTGACCCGCCTCCAGCAAGAGCTGGCCTAGCCGGAAATGACCCAGCTCGTTGTCAGGGTCGTCGTTGGCCATTTTGCGAAATTGCGTGATACGTTCCTGAAGTTGACTCATGAATGATCCTCTTGAACGCGATTCGGCGGCATTATGACCCGACGCGCCAGCGAGGGTCCTCGCTCGCGCTTCGGGTTACAATGCTGCACGATTATGACCTGTACTCCAAATTCATTCTATTCAGTGGTGGCTTTCTGCTCGATCACTGTCAGGGGCAGTTTGATCTTTTTCGCGCTCTTGTTGGCGACATTGTCTGTCGCCTTCAACTCGATGGTGAATTTGCCAGGCCGGTTCAAGCCAAGATGGAACTGCATGGGGTAAATCAACCAGTCTGCCGGCACGTCCCGGTTGACGTGGCCGTCAACCGGTGTTGCCAGCGTGGGCTTACCCTTGTCGTCCAGAATGCGCATTTCCACGCTCAGGTCCGGTTGCTTGGTCCCCTGGTTGCGTCCATAGCCAACCACGGCAAAGTTGACATGAAGATACTGGCCCACCACGCCGCTCAACGGCGCGGGAACTTTGCCAAACGAATCAGAGGTCGTGGACAGCTGAACGATGCCAAAGTCCTTGGGCAATATCTCGAATTCGCGCGTAAATGATTGCGTCGCCTTGGTTGTCTTGTCGATCACCGTGAGCTTCAGGGCGCGTTTCCCGGGTTTATCGTTCACATCGGAATAAATGAAGACAGAATTCGGCAGCCGCCCTCCGCCCAGCGAAAGGTATAGCTCCTGGTCCTTGGCCGGCTGGTTGAAGAGCACTTTGCCGTTCCCATCAGAAAGCTCCATCGCCATGGTGAAGCTGACCTTGCCATCCGGGGCGGCCTTCATACCTTCGACATCGAAGGCGACAAGATACTTGTCACCAGGGAGAATCTTGTCGTCGGGCCGATTCGGTCCAAGCAGGTCGTAAGTTGCGCGAACATTGGAGATGGTCAGTTGCTCATTCTGGGCCGGCGCCGACAGCAAAGCCAGGGCAAACGCGAGGCTGGTCCGCATGACAGGGACACCTTTCTAGCGAGGGGTGGACGAAACAGTAAACCTTTCAGTCCCAAGGAGTTCTATTGTGTCGTTTCGCGACGTGCGCCGCCAGTGCAAATGATGTGGCGGCAAGTGTTCAACTTTCCTGTTTGAGTCGGGCAAGTAGAAAACTTGCCCCCACACAAATTTCCTGTTGAACCTCGATGCCACGCCAGCTAAGGTAAATTTTATTGGGTTCGCGTTAACGTGGCGCGACGGGCTAGAGCTCGCAAGGGTAGCCGAACTGGTTCTCGGACCCGCGCGGGGTGGATCTAGCGGAAGGAGGTGGTCCAGTGTGTAGTGGTAACCAGGTGCGGCTGCTTTGACGCAGCCGACGGGCTGCCGTCGGAAGCAGCCGCAATTAGTAGGGAACTCCGGTGCCTATCTCGCCGGAGTTCCCCTTTCATTCCAAACTCGGAAACAAAAACAATGTCCGCAGGGATTGCCATAAGCCGTTCTTTCCTGAAGCCGCACGCAGCGCGGGCGGCGTGGCCGGTTTTTTTTGGCTATTGGTTTTTTGGCCCGGCCCATGGGGAATTCAGGGAGACGGTTATTCGCTGATCTCAGCATGACTTGCCAAGCCCTGAAACCCCGGTGGTTTCAGGGCTTTTTTTATTGGCGCGGCCGATTAAGCGTTATGAGACTGTCGCCGCAACGGTTTCACAATCAGACGGAAGTCAGCGAGCATACCAAGGAGCAATCATGATCGTTGTCATGAAACACGGGGCCAGCCAGCAGAACATCGATCACGTGATCGAGCGCATCGAGCAACTGGGCCTGCGCAGCCACGTCATTGTCGGGACGGAGCGCACCGTCATCGCAGCCCTGGGAGAGAAGCGCGACGGCGCCAAGCAAGCCCTGGAAACGGGAGAAGGAGTGGAGAAGGTGGTTCCCATCCTCGCGCCCTACAAAATGGCCAGCACCGAGGTGAAACAGGAGCGCACCCTGGTGCAGGCGCGCGATCTCAAGGTCGGCGCCGGCAAGGTCGGCATCATCGCAGGGCCTTGCTCCGTGGAAAGCCGGGAGCAGATCCTGGAGATCGCGCACCTCGTCAAGGATGCCGGCGCGACAGGACTGCGCGGCGGGGCCTTCAAACCGCGCACCAGCCCTTACAGTTTCCAGGGCATGAAGGAAAAGGGCCTGGAGCTTCTGGCCGAGGCGCGTGCCCAGACGGGACTGGCCATCGTCACTGAGGTCATGGCCCCCGAGCATATTCCCCTGGTGGCAAAGTATGCAGACGTGCTGCAGGTCGGCGCGCGCAACATGCAGAATTATCCGCTCCTGGAAGCGGTGGGCGAGTCCGAATTGCCTGTATTGCTCAAACGCGGCCCGGCGGCGACCCTGGATGAATTTCTGCTGGCGGCGGAGTATGTCTTGAAGACCGGCAATACCCGTGTCATGCTCTGCGAGCGCGGCATCCGCACCTTTGAAGACCACACGCGCTTCACCCTGCCCCTGGCGACCGTGCCCTACCTGCATCAGACCACTCACCTGCCCGTGGTCGTCGATCCGAGTCACGGCACCGGCAAGGCCAGTCTGGTGGCGACGATGGCACGCGCCGCTGTGGCGGCCGGCGCCGACGGTCTGATCGTCGAAGTCCATCCCGATCCGGAGAAAGCGCTGAGCGACGGTTTCCAGGCGCTTACGCCGGCGGCTTTTCGGCAAATGATGGCGGAATGCCGCCGCGTCGCGGCCGCGATCGATCGGCAGATGTAAGAAATAAGTTGCTAAACGTCGCGGAACGGCTTACGGTTAGGCGCTCTTGCGATCCGGCGGCCCGGCTTGCCAATCGCGCACTGGGCTGGCGAGCTCGAATGGCTTGCGTTCCCTGGGCTCGACACAGCAAAGCGTATAGGCGCCGCAGCGCGGACAGGGACAGCCTTCCATGGCTTGTTGCTCGTAGAAGCTGAAGGCCTTTTTCAGGTTCCAACCTTCACCGCAGCTTGCGCAGGTTATCGTGTAACGCACGCCATGTACCTGATAGAAAATGGGTTCGAGGGAAACAGGGAAATCGGCGCAAACCTGGATGTGCTGTCGCAGAAGAAGTAAGTTCTGAATATCGGCGCTTGAAGGAGAAAACTTGAATGAATGCTGCGGGAAAAAACCGTGCCTATCGCTTCAGTTTTGGCCCCTGGAATATTAGTACAGGCGCGGATCCCTTCGGCCCGCCGGCCCGCAAGGAGATGGCGTTCGCTGCCAAGATTCGTGAATACAAGCGTCTCGGTTTCGACGGTGTGCAATTTCACGACGACGATGCCGTGGAAGCCGATCTCGATCCACAGGCAACCGAACGCGCTGCTGCCAGGATGAAAAAAATGCTGGACGGCGAAGGGCTCTTTTGTGAATTCGTGGCCCCACGGCTATGGGAGCATCCGAAGACGATCGACGGCGGTTTTACCTCGAACAATGCCGCCGAACGCCGCTACGCCCTCGACCGCGCCCGGCGCAGCATCGACATCGCCAGCGCGCTGAGCTGCCACACCCTCGTGCTCTGGCTGGCGCGCGAAGGGACCTACATCCGGGAGTCGAAAGATCCGATAACGGCGATTGGCCGGATCCTCGACGCCGTCAACGCGCTCCTCGAATACGACCACCACATTCGCATCCTGGGTGAAATGAAGCCGAACGAGCCGATGGACCAGGCGTACCTGCCCACGCCCGGGCATTTCCTGGGCCTGGCGTATCGCGCCGCGGATCCGTCGCGTGTCGGCGTGCTGATCGAATCGGCGCATTCGATCCTGGCCGGGCTCGATCCCTCCGACGACATGGCCTATGCCCTGTGGCACGGGAAACTGTGGAGCGTCCATCTCAACGATCAAAACGGCCTGAAGTACGATCAGGACAAGGTCTTCGGCTCCGTGGACTTGCGCCGCGCTTTCAACACCATCTGGGTACTGGAGCGCGGCGGCTACGAGGGTTGTATCGGGCTCGATGTCAAGCCGATGCGCACCACCAAACCCGGCGATCAGACCAAGCACCTGGCCAATAGCCGCGAGATGTTCCTGCGCCTGCTCGACGTCGCGCGCAGCGTGGACGCAGGCAAGATCGAGGAATATCGCGCAGAACGAGATTACGAAGGCCTGGAGATGTATGTGCTGGGCAAGCTCATGGGGCGCTAAGGGTCAGTGTGCGCGGTAGAAACACGGACGTTTCCGCCAGCGGAACAAGAATTCTCTGCCCGGCTTGATCCTCGTTCCACACCCCAACCCAGCGCTCCCAGGTAATCGGCATATTTCGGAATATCACCCGGCTCGTATAGAGCGAAGGCAAAATCACGGAAGTATTTTCACCGCGCAGCAAGGGCCGTTGAACCGCGCCATCGCGCAGGTGATACACCGCCTGCACGTCAAACCGCGCCGTCGGCCAGACGACCAGCCCTTCTGGAAGAACATCCACGGTAACCCGGCCGGCCGGGAAGCAGGCTTCGATCTGTTCCCGAACCAGGTCAACGCTCCCCAACTTGTAGAGTCCCGCCAAGGCGGCAGACCAAACGGCAAGTTGGCGCGCGTCGAGTTGCGACAGCCAGCCGGTATTTGTTACCGACGCGACCAGCCAGCCGGTGCGCTCCTCGAAGGCGATCCAGATGTTTTCCCTGGAATCGGCGGCGGAAGTGAATTCAATCGCAATTCGGTTCGAGCAAATGCTGATTTTTCCGGTCCTTACCGGAAATTGCTGCCAGCCCCTGCTGCCGTGCAGTAAATAGAGAAATTCCCGATCCACGAAGCGGCGCACGCGCTCCTCGATATGATGGAGCGCTTCGCGATACTTGTGCGACGCCCCCTGCGCGCCGGAGCGATACGACTTCCGTTCGGCGCGGCGCAGCTTGGCATAGAGACTGGGAATCGTCCCGGAGTGGAAGCCAGGCTGCAGCAACCGGCTCATGGTCTCCCCGTGGTGACCAATTATGGCAGGCTTCAGCACGGCGGAGCGATTGCCCCGATAGAGCCGCCAATTTTCCTTGAGCTCCCAGACTAGAAAACCAAAGATGCCCGGAAGCAAAATGATGTTCAGGGTAGCCATGGATTTCGCGAACGCAGGGCCCAGGGGCAGAAAAGGCGTTTCGAACAAGGGGAAGATGATGCCGAAGAACGGCACGATCAACTTGGCGGCGACCGTGACCACCGGAAAATGCTTGATCGGGTTGACAGTCGGCTCCACGAACAGGTTAACATAGATCCGCACCAGGTAGGTGATGAAGAACCACAGGAAAGCGAGAACCGTCTTGGCCGCCAGGGTGAACCGGCCCTGTCCTGTGCGGAAGCGCAGCCATTCATCGACCGTGTAAATGACACCCTCCACCGCCTCAATCAGACCGCGGAACAGGCTCATGGTAAGAGCATAAAAGGCCGGAAAGACATCGAGCCGCAGACGCTGCCAGGTTTTCACAAAGGCGTCCAGGAGCGATTCCTCGACCATGTGTCCGATGCGCGTGTTGAGAAACAGGCAGGCAAGCGCAAAAATGACGCCGCTGCTCAGCAGGGCGCTGTGCCGATTGACGCCATAGAGAGGATAGACAAGCGCGGTCACGCCGGTGACGACGAGCGGCTTCAGGACGATGTTGCGAAACAGCGCAAAACTTTCGCTATCAAGCAGTCGGCGGACGATGGGCAGGCGCAGGACATAAGCCGGCGCCTCGACCAGGACCGTGCGCAATAGCTTGTAGGCGCTCGCCAGCGCGCTTACGACGCCGGAGCGAAAACCAGCACTGTGCATCAGGGCAAACAAGAACAGACCAAGCACCAGCACGCAAAGGAAAGTTTGCCGGGGAGCCAGATGAACGCGGTCCATATCGGTCCAGCGTGCCAGCACGTGCTGCAAGTGCAGTACGCCCTCGAGAGCCACGTAGGCCACGCCGAACGGCATGACCAGGTAGCGCGTCAGGAACCGGCCCGGCCGGGTGGCAAAGGCCAGCGAGCTGAGCCGCTGTAGCCAGCGCAAGTACACCTCGCCGCGCCGGTAGACGCCGTCCCAGGCGACCGCCAGCCGGCGATTGGTGCGGATCAGGCGATCACCAAGAAAGAACTCGTCGGCATTGGCCAGGTCGGGCAACTTCGCGTTGTTGCGCGAGATGGCGTCGCGCAGGTCGCCGATGGTCACATAACCGCGCGCCACGACGAGGTCCAGCAACTCTTCGACGAGTTTGTGGCGCCCGGCCCGCTCGGGAAAATTTTGCGCTTCGAGATTGACCTTGTTAAGGGTCTCGACGAGCGAGGGCCGAAGCAGAGCGCGGAGCCGAAGTTCGCTCTGCTCGACCGCGTGGTGTAACAATCCGGCCAGCGCTCGCCTATTGGGCCCGGAGATGCGCGTCGCGGGCAGTCGCTGCATGGCGCTGCGCAAATGCCTGGCGATCAGGACGGCACGGTGATTGGGCAGCAGTCGCTTCACGGGGAGTTTGCCGACGGAGACAATCCAGCCGACCACGTCCAGGGCGTAGGTTTCGCGCTCATGCTCGGTGCAAGCCTTTTGCAGGTCGTAGAGCAGCCGGGCCTCGACCGGCCACATTCCGTGCGCGGCCTGTTTGAGGAGCGGAAAGAGAGCTTCACGCCAGGCCTGGGTTTTCTCAACGCTCAATGACAAGGCAGCTTGCAGGCGCGTGGCAAGCTGCTCCAGATCCTTCCTTGCCGCGCCGAGAGTCTGAGGCGCAAGCCCGGACCCGGCAACCAGCACGGCCCGCCGGCGCAGAATAGCGGCGCGCACGACGTTGCCGCGCGTGCGGGCCCGGTCCGCGCGCGCGATCAGACGGCGATACGAATGCTCTCGAAAGGTAGCGGGTGCGTCCTCATGCTCTTCCTCGGTGGGTGAGGCCGCCGGCTGAAATGGCGCAGGGAGTTCTTTGGGATCCGGCGACCCGGCCAGCCGTGTTGCTTGCAGGACGGCTTGAACGTCCAGATCCTGCGCCAGGATGGCGCGGATATCCGCGCGCTCGCGCAGGGCGGGAAAGTAACGCCGCAGCAACGACGGCGTGAAATGCTGCAAGTCGAGAAACAGCGCCACAAACTCGATGTAGTAGGTCGTATCGTCCCTGGGCGGCAGCACGAAATTCTCCTGCCGCAGAACGCCGCGCACCTCGTCGAATTCCGTCTGGCCGATGCGATGGATGCGCGCGCGTACATCCGCCTCGGTGAGCTTGCCTTCCTTGACGCGTTGTTCAAGGGCGATGTGGACGCGCGAATGAAAGAGCAGGCGCCAGTATTTGAGCAGCGCTTCGTGCCGGGGCAGTGCAGCCAGCCGCTCCACGTCGGGCCGGGCGATAAGGGTGACGGTTTCCGGCAACTGGCGGCCGGGCCCAAGTTGCAAGTCTGCTTCATCCGAGAGACGGAACAGCGCTGCACGGTCTATCACGTAAGCCTTGCGGTGCGGCACCTGCAGGCCGATGCCGGGCAGCTTGCGATCGCGCTTGATGATGCGGCGCAGGAGCCGCGGCGGGGCCAGTACGGCGCCGGCGTCCGCCGTTTCGAGGAGATGTCTTAACTCAGCGAGCTCGAGGGGAGCGTCTACCGCGTCGCTCATGAATCAGGTATCCGCGCATGGTACGCCGGGCAGCGGTCAGCGTTTCAGTTCTTTACGCAGGAGATCGCGGTGCACGAGGGCGATGTCCCACATGTAGTGTCCGATCTTGTAATCATTGGCGGCTTTGGTCAGGTGCTCAAGGGCAAGCTGCTTATCGCCCGCGGCGTCATGGTATAACCCCAGGTAAAGGTGAGCGTAGAACAAGCGCTCTGTCCGCTGCTCGGCAGAGGCATTCCCCTCTTTGGCGGCGCTCAGGACGTCGTCCGGCTTGGCCCGGCCGCTAAAGAGCGCATAGATTTGCATCATGGGCACGCGGCGGTCGTTGCCTATCTTGAGCAGGTCCTGCCGCGCCCGGTCCGCTCCCGAAGCGCGGGCCATGCACAGGTAGCGCCAGACAGCATTTTCCACGTCATTATTGTCGACGGTCTGAAACCCTTCAAACTGCTTGCGGCCTTCGTCGAACTTGCCGGCGTAATAGTAGGCGATGCCGCGCCGCCAGTGACCCGGTTCGTCTTCCGGCTTGAGTTGCAGATACCTGTCGAAGTCCTTGATGGACTCCGTGAAACGGCCGAGTTTCAACTGCTCGCTGCCACGATGGTTGTACGCCGCTGCGCCTTTCGGATCGAGGGCAATGGCTTTATCGAAGTCGGCAATCGCCTCCTTGTGTTTGCCGAGGCTTTCATGGATGACTCCGCGTGCGAAATGCACCTGGGTGTTGTTGGGATCGGCCTTGATCGCATCCCCGGCCAGCCGCAGCGCTTCTTCAGTCTTGCCCTCTTTGAGCGCCGCCTGAGCGTCGCGCAACAGATCGGCTACTGAAGGGCCTTGGGCATCACCCAGCACAGCCAGCAAAGCAAGAGACAAGGCAACGGACATGAAAGTCTCCTCTATTATATGACGGTGTAGCATTGTAACCCGAAGCGCCAGTTTTGCAGTTGCGCTTTTCTCTATAGGCTTGGTATCGCCGGACCCCTGCCGGCTCGTCCGGCAGGTGAAGCAGTTCGGGGGCTAGCAGGCGCT
>DASZFN010000916.1:0-6991 GCA_035939715.1 Gemmataceae bacterium
TGCTGCGCCGCGCGGCTCCTGGAGAACGGACGCACCGTGGCCGTGGGCACCGGGGCGCCCTGCGCGGCTGCCATGCTGGCGCAGCGGACCACGGCTCCCGATCTCGTCATTCTGTTTGAGGCCGGGGGCATCGCTCCGCAATTGCCCACCATGCCGATCAGCGTCGGCGATTCGCGCACCTTTTATCGCGGCGTCATGGCGACCAGCATGGCGGACGTGATGGAAACCTGCCAGCGCGGCATGATCGACTACACCTTTCTCGGCGGCGCCCAGATCGACGCCTACGGCAATCTCAACTCGACCATGATCGGCGGCACTTACCAGCAGCCCAGGGTGCGCTTGCCCGGCAGCGGCGGCGCCAATGACCTGGCGTCCTTGTGCTGGCGCATCCTCGTGGTCACCAACCATGACCGCCGCAGGTTTGTCGAGAAACTCGACTTTCTCACGACGCCGGGTTATCTGACCGGTCCAGGGGCACGCGAGGCTGCTGGTTTGCCGCCTGGCACGGGGCCTTACCGCGTCATCACCGATCTCGCCGTTCTCGGCTATCACGAGCAAACGAGGCGCATGCAAATCGTGAGTTTGCATCCCGGCATAGCGCTCGAGCAGGTTCAGGAAGCCACCGGCTTTGAGCTGTGCGTGCAACAACCCCTCGGCGTAACGTCGCCGCCGACCGAGAAGGAACTGTGCATTCTGCGCGCAGAGGTGGATCCCCACCGATATTTGCTGGGCAGGTAGCGTTGCTGCTGAGCCAGGAACCGCAATCGGTCAAGCCTTCTTCAGGTCAGCGTCCGCGAAGCTGGCCCTGCCTCGGCCTGGCGATTTCCAGGCGGACCGCCTTGCGAATGCGCTCCGCACCGCACAGAAGCCATGCCTCCCCTTTCAGGGACACGTCGTGACTGGCCTGTAGCCGGTCCAGCAGGCCGCTTCCTGCCGTGACGTGGAGCGTGCAATGACGTTGCTCGAGCGTGCAGGCATCCACTTCAGCTTCCGGCAAACCACGGGCCCGGCACCAGTCGCGCCAGCTTTGGCGCCACATGTCAAGCGGAGGCTCGGCGATAGCTTCCGGCACAAGTTCGCGCCATGCCTGCTTCACCTCAAAAGCGGGCTGCTCCGCCTCGAGCAGCCAGCGTTGTTGCTGAACGGCAAAACCGAGCAGCTTTTCCTCCTGCGCCGCGCTGCGCACCAACACCAGGAGCGCCAGCAAATGTCGTGGCTGAACCACGGTAATGGCGCGCCAGATTTCCTGCGGCGGCGACCCCGCACCGGCCGCGGCATTCTCGTCCACAATATCTGTCACATCCAGAGGGAAACCACGGTGGACCTTCCATTCAGCCGGCTGCTGCAAGCATTCCTGCAGAACCGTCTTCTGGAACCGGCACACATCGTTGCCAGGCCAATCCGTGAGCGAGGGATGATTCTGCAGAGGAATAAATACCGGCAGGTCAGCCGCCAGCGCGCTTTCCACGAAGTAAAAGGCACGCCGCTGCTGCTCCCCGCGCAGGTAGAGCCCCTTTTGGACCGCCTCCGCGCCGCGCTTCAGAGGCCGCCAGACGCCGCCTGCTTCTTCCTCTACCAGTTTGTCCAATTGAAGACGTGCGAGCGCCTGCCGCACCAACGCCCGCTCCAGTGCCAGGTTGAGAGCCACTGTCTCGAGCGACGCCTGCCCGGCAAGCGCTACTGCTCTCAAGACAAAAAGCGCTATCGGGTCGATAGGACAAGGCCGTTGCGCGCTTACCAGAGCTTCGACCCGATGAAGCAGGAGATGTCCGACCCAGAGTGCGCTCGGCCTGAGCGGCGCGAGCTGTGTCCACCAGGACAGCAGAGTCTTGCTGGAGGGAAAGGCCAGTGCAGGAGCGGCCGTCATGGGCTGCCCTGCCGGACAAGAACGGCCTGGCGCTTCTGGGTAAAGCGCTCCAGCCCCTGGAGCAATCGGCTTAACAGCTGTTTTTCTCGCTGTGCCGCACTCTGGTCCAGGTGTTCCAGTGGTCCTTCCCATTGACAGCGGCGCACGAGCGTGCCGGCATCGCCGAAAATGAGTAGTCGCGCGCGGGCCCGCGTCAGGGCAAGGGCCAGCGCCCGGGCATCAGGACTGTAGGCGACGGCGCGATGGGTATGACTACGGGTCAGGCTGAGCAGCACGGTGTCGGCCTCGCGCTGTTGAAAGCACGCGGGCGTGCCGATTTCGATCTTGAAGGGACTGCCGGCCGGTGTCACGGCCTGTTCGAGCAGGTGGCGAATCAGTTCCGCCTGGGCCGCCTGGAGCGCGATAACCGCTACAGCGGGCCGCGCGCCATCGCCGGCCGAGCCGTTCGCAGATTGGGCATGCCGGCAAAGCGCCGCCAGGCTGCGAACCACAATTTGAGCCTCTTGAAGATTGACGAATCCTTCCCTCGGAAGCTTGCCGCGCACCTCTTCGGGGAGCCGGTCGCGCTGGCGCGGATCGGCAATATCCAGCTCCAGGCCTGCACCACCCCGTCTGGCCATACGCGCCGACGAGAACAACACCGTGCGCTCCTTGGCCGGCCTCGTGCCTTCGTCGGACGGCATAACTTCGTCTCGATTGGCAGCGGTAGGTACAGCAATAAATTCAACGGCCGGAGGCCCGTCTTGTGCTGGTTCGCCGCACTTCCTGGGAGTCGCCGAACCAAGAACACTGGATACGAACTCGCCCAGAGTGGGCGTCGTACGCTGAAGCACTTCCAGGCCAACGGTTCTACCGAGGTCACGCAAGCCCGTGCGCTGCGCCAACCATTCGGCCACGCGCGGCCAGTGCCAACCGGCCTGGCGCTCGAACTCGATTCTGCTGGTCCGCCAGGAGCCCACTGCTGCGCCGTTGCCGGCGCCGACGCTGTGAACGATTTCGCGGACACCCAGTTCGATGGGGACGCTCTGCTCCGCGGCGCCGGCATGCTGGCTCAAAGTCAGGACGAGCTGCTCGTTGGTCTCGCTATGGCCCAGGGCGGAAGCATCCGCTTCGGGAGTGAGTTCTTGCAATTCGTTGGCAATGAACTGCTTGGCCGCCATGATGCTGAACGCCGGCGGGAACAAGATTTCCACCAGGCAGGGTTCGCATTGCGGCAGCGTCAAGATGCGCAATTCAATGTCCGGGGAATCCGCCACGCGCTCGGTTTCCAGAAACTGGCTGTGCTCCGGCCGGAGCGGCCGCATTTTGCAGCACAGGCGATCGTGCTCCATGACCCAGCGGAAGGGCAATTGGCGCGGGTTGCAGTGGAAGTGTTGCCAGAGCTTATGAAAGGAAGCCGTGGCAGACATGCGCGCGGCAACCCCGCTCTGGCCCCGCCCTTCTTCCGCAGCAACCAGGCTGTCCTGACCTTCGTCGCCTTCGCAGGCCGGCTGGCCTATGAGAACCCAGTGGCGCGCCGCCCGGCCAAGCTTGAGCAACTCTGTCTGCGTGATCTGCTCCGCGTCATCAACGATAAGGCAGTCAAACCGACCCATCGCACCGGCGCCATTGCCGCAGGCATCGCCAAAGTGCTTGTCGGCGGCCAGTCCCTTGACCGTGCCCGCGAACACATTCAGGTACATGGGCAGGTGGTTGTTAAACGCTTGCGGTGATTTTTCCAGGTACTCGGCCCATTGCGCGGCCAGGGCCGCCCCTTGACCAAGTTGTTCCGCACGAGCCCTGCATTCCTCCCTGGCGGCCAACACTGCGGCGGGCGTGCATTCTAACGGCGTGCCGGCTGCTGCAGGAAGGGCCGCCAGAGCTGACTGCCAGTCGACCTGAAGCACGGTTCTTTGCCGCGCCACCTCGTTCAGCTCTGCGTCCAACCCTTGCTGCCGGCGCGCCGCCTCCGCAGCGAGCAATGCTGCGTGTCTGGCTACATGAGAGTCGTTTGCTTCGCCCTGTTCTCTTTGCAAGCAGTTGATGGTTCTGACAAGCCGGTCTACTTCTGTCTGCAGATCGTGACGCTGCGTTTCGGCTTCGTGCCATTCCTGGACGAGCCCCCGACGCAGCAAAGCCCGCCACCAGGCGCCCTTCCACAACCGCCAGCTCGTTCGTGCACTAAGGAGGGTTTTGACTTGCTCGCATCGTTTGTCCGCTTCGTTGAGCCGCAGAGTCAGTTCCTGTAAATGACCGCGCTCTGCGGCAATGGTCTTTTCCCTTTCGCTGGCTGCTGCCGAACGGTTGACTTCCAGTTCCCGGACTTGTTGAGCAAATGAGCCTGCTTGAGCCCGCCTGCTCTCGTCCGCAACCTCGGCGGTCACTTCGGCAGGCGCCGCCGCGCGACGTTCGGCCAGCGCCGCCTGCGCGCCGGCCAGCGCTTTCACCTTATCGGCCAGCTCGGCCAGGCGCGTCCAGGCGGGCTCCAGTTGCCGCAGCCGCTCGCGGGAATGCTTGCTCTCTTCGGCGCGCGCCCGCGCTCCTTCGATGGCATGGGTGCGCAGAGATTTTTCCTGTGCCGCGTAGGTAAACCGCCGAACGGCAGGTGCAAGAGACTCCACGGATTCTTCAGGACTCAAGCATCGCGCGGCACAAAGGTTTGCGCCGGCCGGCAACGCTTCCAGGGCGCGGTCAATCGCGGCGGCAGAAGGGGCTGACAGCAACACCCGTTTGCCCCTGGCAGCAAGCTGCGCGATGATCTCCACGAGCACGCGCGACTTGCCCGTGCCGGGAACGCCCTGGATCAAGCAGAGGTCCGACGTTTGGACTGCCCGGGCAACTGCCTCACGCTGCGCCCGGTCGAGTTCCGTATCCGTCACGGCCACCGGCTCGGGGCAAAGGGGGGCAAAGCGCTCCAGCTGTCCCGCCAGGGCCTGGACAAGCAATTCCGGGCCAGGTTCGTGATTCCCTGTGTTGACGGCCGAGGGAAATTGGAATGAGTAGAGCAGACCCTGGCTCCGGGCCAGGGCCAGCAACTCCTCGCGCTGGGCGGGCGAGACGCTGTGATAGAGCTTTTCCCAATCCCACTGGGGCGCGGGGACGGCGGCTGCAGCCGCCGATGCCGCCTCAGGCGCGGCACGGCCCCGGCTCGGCTTCGGAGCCGACTCGGCCAGTCGGGGGGCTGGACGGTCCCTTCGGCTCATCGACGACCCTCGGATGCGACGCTCACTGCCGTCCTCACTGTTCGCGGCGGCGCTGGCGCACCTGCCTGGTGGCGAAAAGCGGGCGCTCTTGAAACCGCGGCGCCACGGCCACTACATGGAATTCGTCCTTATTATCGCGTTGTTTACGGGAAAGTGCGCTTGGATTTTCCTTTTTCACGCGATTTTCCCAAAAGGGAATCGCTTCTCCTTAGACGGGATCTGATGGGGGGAACGCCTCATAAACGAGAAACCAAGACCGTCCGGTGTTCATTCGGAAGACAGCTATGTCTGGCGGCTTCGCCCTCGTTTTCTAACTTTGTATAACCGATAGCCGGTGCAAGCCGGGTTCATTTTCCGTCTAAGTATAGACGTTTTAGCCGCTCCAAGCTATCAGAAGTTTGCCTGGCGGGAGCAATAGTGTCGTCTTTCGCTCCGCGAAAGAACGTCCTTTCCCGGAGCGAAAGGCAACATATTGAGCGCGTCAATCTTCCTGATCAACGCTGACGACCTTGATCGACAACTTGCCGACCACGCGGATGACCGGCAGCAGCGGCCGCATGGAGGTTTCATTGAACCAGCTACTGTCGGTTACCTTGAGATGGGTGGCGCCGACATGACCCTCGCCGCGCGTTGCATCGATGGACAGCCACTGACCATCGATCCATACCTCGGTCCACATGTGGAAAGCCATGACCGGACCCTTGATCCGGTCCACGGCGTAAACCAGGCCGATGGCGGTGCGTGATGGGATGCCAACGGCCCGGCACATCGCCGTCGCCAGCATGCTATGCTGACGGCAATCGCCGCTCCGTTGCCGGGCGACTTCGCCGGCGGGGCAAAAGTCACGCGTAAAACTGACCTCCATGTTCTGGTGCACCCAGCGCTCGACAAGCTGCGCCTTGGTCCACCGGTCCGTCTCATTGCCCACGGCCGCGCTGGCGAGTCGCTTCACCAGGGCGTCGTCGCTGTCAATCCAGAAGCAGCTCTTGAGGTACTCTGCCTTCGCCTGGCCCGGGTTTTCAACAGCGCGGGGACCATGGCTGGCCTTGACCTGCAGGTCGAACGAGGAGCCTTGGATATTCGAGCTTTTTTGTCGCTCATCCTGCGCGAAGGCCGTGCCCGGATCGTCATCCCCTTTGATCGTGATGCGGTACACGGCCGAACGTGTTTGGTTGGGCCTGGGGATTGTGCGATCCAGGCGGATCAGCGAACCGACAAGGATGTCTTTGGTCGCGCCCGACTGCATCGAGGCTGTTAGCTTATCCGCGTGATAGAGGGTCATCTTGCCAAAAAGCGGCATTTCGAATGACGAAACGACCGGCCGCAGGTCCTTGTCGAGCCAGGCGGTCAGGCCCGGTAGCTGTACCAGTCCCTGCGGCCCTTCGACTTTGTCCGGGATTTCTTCGATGCGAAGCAGCCGCTCCTTCTTCCCCTTTAACAGTCGCACTTCTTCGTAGTCCTTCACTGTCACGCGGTTGGTGAGCACTCCGCCCACCGTCGGTTCAAACGATAGAAAGCTAAACTTGTCGCCGGGCTTTGCGTTGCGTTCTTGGAAGAGCTTCTCCTGCTTATAGAGTCCGATGACCTTGTCGTCCCAGGGAATGGTGCTCTTTTTTTCGTTTTGACCCTTCACGGTCAATTCAAGCTCGTTGCCATTGACGATGCCCTGCATGAGCAGGAGAGTGTGGCCGCCCTGGAACTGGCGCATCCACACGCGGCTCACCTTGCCGTCCGCGGTCTCTTCGCTTCCCGACTCCATGCCTATGGGAAAAGTCTGTTGTTGCCGCTTGAAATTGAGCTTCAGTTCAGCCGTCGTGATAAAGGATTTCTGGCCATCACGCTCGACCTCGCGGACGACGGTGTGCGAGTTGCCTACCTGGGCGCCTTCCAATTGCACGATCTCCCAGCTCTCCTCGACCACTCGGCCCTGCGGCTGCTCGGC
>DASZFN010000917.1:0-7105 GCA_035939715.1 Gemmataceae bacterium
AGTTCCAGGGCTTCGGGGCTCAGGGCTTTCGTGTCCACGCCGCTAACGTAATTGCCATGCGCCCATTGTTGCTTGGTCCGATCCAGGGCGTGAGGTCGCCATCGTCCGTGCGCTTCTCCACACGGCGAACCTGAACCGTGGCCCCCGCGATTCCTTTTCCCTCCAGTCCGACGATGCGGCCGTTGATCGACACATTGTCCTTCGCCAGGCGCAGCGTGACTTGACTCTTCTGGATCGATTGGCTGAGATCCGTCCAGCCTGGGCCGAAGCCGTGAGCGAAAGCGATCAAGCTGCCTCCTCGCCCGGCGTCCTTCGGACTCAACGTGAAGCGGAAACGGCCGTCCGCTCCGGTCGTCGCCACAACAGCTCGATCTGCTTTCTTCTGAGAGGCGCTCTTCCAGAGGTAAAGCACGGCGCCGGCAAAGGGTTTGCGGTCGGGACCAAGCACCCGGCCGTTCACGATCATTCCGTCGGCTTCCGCCTGTGGGGCCGCGACACGTCCTCTCGGCATGGTTGCTTGCGGCGGATCGACCAGGCTTGTGGCCGGCGCCTGGTACCTCAGCAGGCCGAAACTGCCGACGGCGACGGACAGGGCCGCCAGCAGTGCCGGAAGCCTGTACCGGGAAAGAACCATCGAACGGCCGACCGCTTTAGCGAGAACGGCAACGCGCGCCGGGATGAGGCCAGGCGCATCGCCGTGTCTGCCTGCGTATAGCAACCCGGTTTTCACGGTCGCAGTCGCGAGCCCGGACGGCATGGCCGCAGGCGTGGCGCGGACCGTGAGTGCCGAGGCGCACAGTGTGGCTGACAGCGTGACGCCCAGGCGCAGCAGGCGTTGTCGGAGGTGCTGGCGTGCCCGCGCCAGTCTTCCGGAAACGGTGCCTTCCTTCCAGCCGAGTTCCGCGGCCACTTCCGACCGGCTCTTTCCCTGCAGGCAGCTCAGCACAAACGGCGCGCGGTACTTCTCCGGCAGGCGCGCGACCTCCTTATCCAGAAGCGCCTGCAACTCGCGCAACGCTGTCCCGGCGACCGGTTGTTCCGGCACCCGCTCCCTGGTCCGCCCTTCATGGTGGCGGCGTCTGGCGGCGGCGCGTTTGGCCCGGAGTGCCGTGCGATAGGCGACGCCGTACAGCCAGCTTGCGATGGACGTTTTTTTGCGAACGGACCTGGCCTTGCGGATCAGGATCAGAAAGGAGGCCTGGAAAGCATCCTCAGCATCCTCCGTGCGCCGCAGAATATTCCGGCACACCGACCAGACCAGCCCGCCATGCCGCTCCATCAACCCGGCAAAGGCGCCCTCTTCGCCGCCTGCCACAAACCGCTCCAGTAGTTCCGCGTCGCTCAGGTTCTGCGCGAACAACATGCCGGCCACCTTGCGGACATGGCGGCTCACGCTATCCAGCTGTCCCGTCGACATGGCAGTATCCTTCCCCCGCAGGCGAATTCTATCGTTATTAGTGCAGGGTGAAGCTTGATTGGTACAGATTTCTTGGGCGTTTACCTTACCGCCTCCTCTTTCCTCGGCTCGGACGAGTTCTTCGGACGCTTATGAAAAGTTCTCGGCAGCGCACGCGGATCGGGATGTGGTCGTAGCCGTCGCAATGCATAACAAATCAAAGTAGCGCGGTGCAGGCAGCCTGGTCATAACAGGGCAACAAGCCACCTCTCGGAGCCTGCTGGTGCTGGGGAGCCTGACCCAGGCGGGCCATCGATGCCGCAGTAGAATCCCTTGCTGCGTCAGGTCATCGATCCTTTGCACGCTCGAGCGACATCGCATGACCAATCCGAGAATCGTCATCCTAGGTGGGTACGGCACTTTCGGAAGATTGATCGCCGAACAGCTCGGCCGATCCGATGCACAACTTATTATTGCCGGGCGTGACGCGATCAAGGGCCAGGCGTTTGCAGCTTCGCTAAAAGCAGGCTTTATCCGCTGTGACGCGCGAAGCAGAGATTCGCTCAGGGATGCAGTTTCCGGCACACAACTGGTCATCAACGCCTCAGGCCCATTTCAAGGCAAAGATTACTCAATTCCACAGACGTGCATTGAACACGGCTGCCACTATATTGATTTGGGCGACGGGCGCGAGTATGTGGCGGGGATCGCGCAGCTTCACGAAAGCGCCAGGGCTCATGATGTCTTTGTTTGCGTTGGTGCAAGCACGACACCCGCGATCACATCTGCCGCAGCCGCCGAACTGCGTCCGCACTTCCAGCGTATTCGCTCCATCAAAGTTGCTCTCACCGCAGGCAACAAGAATCAAACCGGCGTTTCGACGATTGCCTCAATACTCTCTTATGTTGGTCTACCGGTGCGGGTGTGGCAGGATGGCCACTGGCGAGAAATAACCGGCTGGGGAATGGGTGAGTTTATCGATTTCCCTGAACCGGTCGGTCGGCGGCGGGTGCAACTCTGCGACGTGCCGGACCTGGAACTCTTTCCCCCATTGTTTGAAGCGGATAGCGTCGTCTTCAAAGCAGGTATCGAGTTAACCTTGTTCAATTACGCGCTTGCGGCCCTGGCACAACTGCGAAAGCTACGCCCCACGCTGAATCTGCCGGCCCTTGCAGAACCGCTGGTGCACATGAGCAAACTATTCAAATCGCTTGGAACCTTTCACGGCAGTTTCGCTGTCTGGGTTACGGGTGACGCCGGTCAAGAAAGAGCGCTGGCGTTTGTGGCGCCCCAGAATGGGCCGCGCGTCCCTTCTGCACCTGCCGTTTTACTCGCCCGCAAATTGCTGACCGAAGGCGTACCGGCATATGGGGCCTTTCCCTGTGTGGGGTTTATCCGTTTGGCAGAGTTCGCCGATTACCTGGCACAATTCGGCATTTTCATCGTGCGCGGTGAAAACGGCGTTTGGTCAGCGCCATAACGCCGGCATGCTCTCCCCTCTGCTCGGACGCCAGGTTGATGCCTCGGGACTGGCTTCGTGGACGGCGGCGCTGAACGGTGGTTTCAGCCGCTTGCAGGTCGTCACGCTGATCGAGTCTAGCAAGGAGTACCGGACGATTGAGGTACAGGCTGCCTACCAGCAATACCTGCATCGCGCCTTTGACGCGTCCGGCTTGCAGAGCAGCTTGAGTTTCCTGAACAGCGGCGGGGCCGTCGAACAACTGGCGGCGCTCCTAGCGAGTTCCCGGGAATATAATGCGCACAGCAACGGCACGAACGATAGTTGGCTCGATGTCTTCTACCAGGACGCGCTGCACCGCTCCTTAGATGCCGACGGTCGATGGACGTGGCATCAAGCCTTTGCTGCGGGCGCTTCGCGTGCCATGATTGCCTCGGCGATTCTGGCCAGCGACGAGGTTCGCCAGGACCTCGTGCTGAGCTACTACTTGCAGTTCCTGGACCGCCCGGCCACCCCGGACGCGGCGGCGCTGCCCTGGTTCCAGCAACTTAAAGCGGGAAGCCACGATGAAGCGGTCATCGCCGGCATTATCACGGATGCAGGGATGGAGTTCTACAAAAAGACGGCATCGTAGACTCCTCTCATCGTTTGCGATCACGTGGAGCGCAGCATCCGAGAGACGAGTGACTTGGAACAAAAGGAAATTCTCATTAATCTGTCCGCCAAATGACCTGGCGGTCTTGACGGTCTTGGAGAAAGTTGCCCAATTTCTTGGCGGACCCCTCGGAATGCTCTTGACGGTTGCGCTCGTTTGTGCATCGGCGCCTTCGCAAGCGGCTTGGGCGGCGTCGGCCCGCCCGCCGTTGCGCGGCTGCCACTTCGGCCGTAGTTCGCTCGCCGACCGGAGTTAGCGAAATTTTCGGACCTCTCGACCTCACTTCTGCAGTCGCGCCGAACGTGCGAATTTCTTTGAAGCGCTCGATATGGCGCATTTTGTGGTCAGAAAGGTGTCTGAAAGCTCAATGTCGAGCGCTTGGATAATTGGGGGCGTAGCTGCAGTTACTTTGAGGGACCAAGCCATGCGTCAACTCATGAGCTTTGCCGTTGCGGTTTACTTGCTTGCGTTCGCAGGCAGCGCGATGGCCTGTATCAACGACCGCGAAGTCCAAAACGCCGAGCGCGAATTCAAGTCGAATTACCTGGAGGCCCCGCCGGGTCAACTGTCGCCTGGCGAAAGCGGCCCGGGCGATTCCTCGGGCCCGGTCGCCGTCGTGGCCGGGGCTCTCTCTTTGGCCGGCGCGGTCACGCTCGGGATCGTGAAGACTGTCCCTCGAAAACGCGAGTCATGAAGCATGACCAAGATCTTGCTAATGGCCGCAGCCGGCTTGGTGCTCGGCTGCGTGCTGGCCGGGTGTGACGCGCTGCCGGCGGCACTGTCCGCCTGGACAACACTGCGGCATGAAATTCCTTATCCACATCACATACCGTGGTCGCCAGCCGGTATTTCGTTGCGCTTCGCCATGGTGCACGACGTCCTGCACGAGCGCTATCCACGCCACGGCAAGGTTTATTATGTCGAACGCAATCGGCTGGCGCGGGAGGGGCTGGCGGATTCGAGGGACATGGCGGCACTCGATGCCCAGGCGCTCGAAAAACGCTTCGCGCTCATGGACGACCTCGGCGCGGGCCTGGATTTCCTTGGCCAGGACGACGAAGCCGTGGCTCTACTGCGCGAGAAGCTGAGCCTGCAACAGCGTGAGCGAAAACAGGGCCGTGACCTCTATACCACCTATGCCAACCTCGGGACTTTCTTGATCCACGGCAACATGCGGCAAGCCGGCGCAGGGGACAAGGGAGCCAGGGAACGTGTGCGCGAGGGGCTTTCCTTCATCCGCAAAGCGATTGAGGTCAATCCGGATGCCCATTTCGGTCGCGAACTCTGGCAAGCGGTGGCGGTCGAGTTTGCCCTGGCCTGCATGGACAGGCCCGAGCTGCAGTTGCAATTCGATATGATCGGCAACCGGCTCGATCGAGAGATCCAGGCGCTTGGCCCGCGTGCCATCGACAACGAGAGCGGCCAGTTTGGCGCCTGGGCATTCTGGGTGGGCCACGTCGCACGCGATGGAATCGAGGGTCCCCTTGTCCCCGACGCGCGGCGCTACATCCGTCGCGCCGGCGCAGAAGAGGGATGGGGGGAGCTGCGCACGTTGCACACCGCGCCGGTTCCGTTTGACGAACCCTGCCTGGGGATTGTCGGCATGTGGCGCTTAGGCGGCGGGGCCAATCCGAACTTTGCTCTGGCCTTGGGCGAGACCATGCTGCGCGTCGGCCAGCGCCACATCGCCTGGTGTGCCTTCGAACGCGCCCGCCGCCTGAGTGAGCGCGTTGGCCCTTTGCCCCGGATTCGCGACGGCTTCGTCAAGCATTGTGTGGAGCGCCAGGAACGGATTGAAAGCGCTCTCGGCTCCGCAAGCGACACGTTGCGGCCGCGTTTCAACGCCGAACTGCAATACGGCCAGGATTATCAAGCCGAATACAGTCGCTATGAGGCCGAGCGCATCGCGGACCGCGTGTCGATCGAAGCTCCTCATTTCTACGATGATTTTCACGCTCAGCATGGGCCCATCGCGACACCTCCCGGCGAGGCGGATCAACTGTTCGCGGAGCGGGAGCGGTTGCGCAGCCCGCTTCCCGCCGGAGTCCTCTTTGCGGGAGTTTTTGGCCTGGTCACGGCGCTGTGCATTCGGCGGCAGAGAAGATAACGCGGTCCATCTCAGACAATCAGACTCCGAAACGACGCCGTCAGCGTGGGCGCTTGCTTCGACGCTAAGAGGAGTGAAAGGCGTTCTCCGTCGGTCAATGGGAGCGGGTCCCGAGGATTTCCAGTTTTTACTGGCTCATTGACGCTTTTCCAAGTAGACAATGGACCAGTATGGCCAAGCCAACCGTCTATCTCGATACAAACATAATTTCTTCCTACTGGTACAACGGAGCTGATGTTGCCGGTCGGGCTCGGCGGCTGGCGACTCGTGAATGGTGGCGAGGCGAGCGCGGCCAACTGTCCATTTGGGTTTCGGCGGCAACGGAGGACGAGTTGGCGGCGGGAAAATTTCGCCGCCAGGCAGACTGTTTGCGCTTCGTTCGAAGACTTCCCTATCTGCCGATCAGCGGCAAGGTGCGTCGTTTTGCGGGCACACTCGTCGAGGCGGCAGCGGTGCCCGCCGAAAAACCGGGCGATGCCGTGCAAATGGGGGTCTGCGCTGTCCATGGCATCGACGACTTGTTAAGCTGGAATTACGCCCATCTCGTCAACCCGCTGGCGCAGAGACGGCTGGAAGAGGTCTGCGAAAAACACGGGCTTCGAGCGCCCTTGCTTGTGTCACCGGAGTCGATTCCCAGGATCAGCTCAGGGCAAACCGTCCGAAGGAGAAACTCGTGAGCCATGATGTGATCGTGGACGAAGTGCGGCGGATTCGGGATGAACTGGTGAAGAGATATGGGGGCCTGGATGACTGGATCCAGCATTTGCAAGCCGCGGATCGGGAGCGGGCCCACCAATCGCACCAGCGCACCCGGGGCAAGCGCGTCGCCCAGGTGGGTGCGCGCAAACCAAGACGGGCTTCATGATGCCTTTGCCGCCGATTGCCTCCCTAGCCCATCAAGATCGTCCGCAGGCGCTCGGCGACGATCTGTTCTTCCCCGGCCTGGAGCATGAAGACCGAGATAAGGACGCCCCTGTCTCCGGTGCCGCTGACGCGGCCGAGCTGGATGGGCGGGTCTCCAGCCGCGAGCTGGCGCGTGAGCCGCTCGCGCGTCAGCTTCAAGCGCTTTTCATCCCAGGCCAGGATCAAGTGCGGCACATGATTGGCAATCGGCGGCACGACCCGCTGGCATTCCAGGGTCGGGATGTCCTTGAGCGCCTGCTCAATCACGCCGATGCGCCGCTCCCATTCGCGCCATTCCGCTTGATGATCGAGATGCAGGTAGCGCTCGACGGCAGCCAGCAGAGCGACCATGTCTTCCTTGCTGACCTTCATCATCCGGCCGATCGTCCCGCAGTGCGGGCTGGCATTGCGTTTGGCGGCGTCAACCAGGTGCTTGCGGCCGAGCAGCAGTCCGGTGTTGTTGGGTCCGCGCAGCGCCTTGCCGCCGCTCAGGGCCACGAGGTCGAAACCCATGCGGTTATATTCGGCCAGGCGCGCGACGGGCGGCACATCGGCCGCCGCATCCAGAAGGGTTGGCACGGCGTG
>DASZFN010000918.1:0-4261 GCA_035939715.1 Gemmataceae bacterium
TGTCTGGGCCCAACCGTTTTCCACGCTGTGCTTACCCGATTGATCTGGCCCTCTATGGTCCTGAGAATGAACGGCTTAGGGAATGGGCCGCCCAGCTGGATGTGCGGTTACGCGGGAGCAAGAAGTTTACCGACATTTCAGTAAATCCCGATTCGGTCTTGCGGCCACATCAATTCGTGGAAATTGATCGAACAAAGCAGCAGAGCCTGGACGTGACCTTGCATGACATCGCCACTACTCTCCAAGTGTACATGGGCAGTTACCACATCAATGACTTCCACCGCTTCGGCCGCACCTGGCGGGTAGAAGTCCGGGGCGCAGCCGGCGCCGGCGACCAGCAAAAGGACATCGCCAAGCTCAAAATCCGCAATGCCCGCGGTCAAATGGTGCCGCTCGGCGCCCTGGTTGCCGTACGCCAGACCGAAGGCCCCGCGGCGCTGAACTTCCTGGACCTCTGGCCCATGGTGGAAATCACCGCCAACCCGGCCTCCGGCGTTCCTGTCCCTGAGGCGCGCAAACTTTGCGAGACACTGGCGGAAGAAGTGCGCAAGGAGCTCCAGCTCACGGCGGAGTATCGGCTGAGGTGGTTGGAATAAGTTCTGACACGAGTGCAGCCCATGATCCGCAGTATCCTCGCCATCGTGGCCGGCCTCATGGTTGCGAGCGCCGTTATTGCCGCAGGCGAGCTTGTGCGCGGTCGCTTGAATCCGCCGGCCAAGGGATATACCAGGTCTGAGGAGATGGAGATGCACATTGAGCGAGCCCGGCGCCGGCTGGCGTCGACTCGCTCTCTACTGACAGAAGGCCGTTATCAGGACGCATATCTCCAGACCGAAAGGATCGCCAGCGACCTGCCCATCAGTGAGTTCATGATCGTGCTTCTGTCCTCGGTGATCGGTGCAGTACCAGGCGCCTGGCTTGCCGCCTCGCTGGCACGACGAGCGCCCAAACTCCACGGGCTGGCGGTCGGAGCGTTACTTCTGGAGGCAGGCCTTGTCATAACATTCATGATTCCCCATCTCTGGTGGTACTGGATGCCGGCCGAGGCGATTCTCTTACCTGCGGCCTATGTCGGTGCGCGGCTTGGAGCCCGGAGCCAACGTTTCACCTCGAAGAAGTCTCCCATGCATGTGACAAACAACGCAGCCGAAGCGTGCTGATTGTTGGCTAGCCGGATTTGCGGGGCCGGGCGCGGGCCTCTGCCTCTACTTGTTCCCAGGGAATTGCCGCCTGCGGATTGGCGCGATGGCTGGCCAGGCGGCCGTCTCTTCTTGTTGCTCTACTTCGCTGAGCGGAGCCTGCTCCACTTCGCTGGCGATGCTGTCCCAGATTTCCTCAATCAGTGCGATTCGCTCCGCGACGCTTAGCCGATCGATCCCGAGGGCAGCCAATTTTGCGGACATCCGGATTCCTCCTCAAGGGGACTCTTATGCTCAGAGACACCAAAACGGGCTGCTCAGGGGAGCGCAATCCCAAACCGACTGGTCGCCCACTTCACTTATTTTGGATAAGGACCGGAGAACATGGAGACGGCCCACGGGCCGCCTGTCTGCTTCACAAGCAGCATGGTGAACGTGGCTTTGGCTGCAGGACTGCTTAACATCCCCTGGAATTCTGCCATGCCTGCCTTGACGATCTTCTGCGACCTGACGGACCAGGAGGTGTAGCCTTTCACTTTCTCGGCCACAACCGCCAAGTTTTCATCCTGGTCGAACTTCCCCGCCAGGAGGCCGTGCAGAACTTCATCCGCCTCGTCACGTGCCTCGCGAAGCACCGGGTCAGCAATGGCATTGCCCTTCGGGGCCGCCGCCTCATCGGCCGCAGCCATTATGGATGTGTTCCCGCCTGGGGCTGGCTGGCCGCAGCCAATTGCGGCCGCGAGCAGCATGACCCCGGCACAATAGCCCCAGTAAGTTCGCGCGGGACCGTCAGCTAAGCGCCGGCTCATGGCGTCCTCTTTCGCGCAAGCGTTGAAGGCATCAATACGAATCGGGCAAGATGTTCTCGCCATAGTTGCGCGTACAGAGGGCGCGCATGCTCGTCAGGCTGATGGTGTTGGCCAGAAAGTGACACGAGCCGTCCATGAACAGGAAGTTACCGCCTCCGGGATGAGCCGAATGGAAGCTGGCCGGGCTGCCGTTCGGGTCGTTGACGGTGAATTGCCGGCTGTGCACCACGACGGCCGTGATGGAGGGCCGCCAGTTCTGACAACCGGGCAGGGCGGGATTGAAGGGCTTCTGATGGCTATTCGGGTTGTAGATGATCTCGGCGCCGGGGATGACGCCTGCCCAGATGCTCTGCACGAAACCGCTGTTGCGTTCGCCGATGCCGACGGTGTTGGACAGCCCGTCCAGGATATCGGCGACGCGAATGCGGCTGTTGCGGTGGAAGACGCCGTTGAACGGTTGCCACTCGTAGCAGCCGCACAGCGGATCGGGATTGGCGGCATTGCCGCCCCCCAGGCAGCCCACGTAACTATTGACGGCGCCATCGCTGATCACCACGGGGCTGGCCGTCACCGACGGCGGGTTGCCGCAATCGCACACGTCGACGACCGCGCCCTGGGTGTCGCTGGGACAAAGGTAGGTCTTGACCGGCGTGCGCCGCGGCACGTCGTTGGCCGGATCGGTGACCGGCAAATCGAAGCGAATGCTCTGATACAAGTTATCCTGCTCGATGTACGGCAGCAGCAGGGCGAACAGGCTCCAGCCCGGCCCCAGCTCCGGCGCCTCGGCATTACAATTGCCGGCGGGAATCTGCCAGGCCGGGTTGCTCAACCGGGAAATCGTCCCGGCGGGAAAGGAGCCGCGCGAATCGTGATAATTGTGCAGTCCGAGCCCCATCTGTTTCAGGTTGTTGACGCACGTGGTGCGGTTGGCGGCCTCGCGCACCTTCTGTACAGCGGGGAGGAGCAAACCGACCAGGATAGCAATGATGGCGATCACCACCAGCAGTTCGATCAACGTGAAGCCTCGGCGAGTGCGCATGGGACGATCTCCTGTCACGGGGGGAGGCGGGGCTCAAATGGCACTGGCGTACCATTTGAAGTTAGCCTATGAGGCCGAAGGAAAAGAGCCAACAAATCCCGTTGGTGAGCGCCGATTACAAGGAGCGCGCGATAGGCCAGGAGAAATGCCGTCCGAATTCGCGGACCACGATGGCCTGCATGCGCCGGCGCACGGCGAGGAAATCACGCACCAGGCCGCGTGCAGCAGGCGTCAGCATGCTGCGCTGGCTGCCCTGCCCGCCCACCTGCGTGGTGACGAGTTGTGCGCCCAGGGCCCGTTCTGCTTCCTTGATGCGTCCCCAGACGTAGCGATAGCTTTTGCCGAGTGCGGCCGCGCCCTGTTTGATGGAACCGGCCTCTTGAACCGCTTCCAGTATCTGGCTCAGACCAAAACCGAGGGCATAGTGCCCCTCTGTCTCCAGCCAGACTTTGACGCGCGGCACCAGGGGCGTGCGCTTCCTTCCTGCCGCTTGTCCTCTGCGTGCCATGGTTGCGTTAATCCTCATGTGGTCGGCGCCGTTCTTTGAAAGCCCTCACTTGCCTCCTTGAATTCTCTCCAGGGCCTTGGCCGCATAGTCGCGCACCTTGGGGTCTTTGTCCTTTTGGGTTTCCCTAAGCGCATCGGCCGCGTCCTGGGCGTCCGGACCAATCTTCAGCAGCGCCAGCGTCGCCGCTGCACGCACCCCCGCATCGTCGTCCTTGAGGGCGCCAATCAGGGCCGGTATGGCCGCCGGATCCGCCGCACCGACGTTGCCGAGAGCCTCCACGGCTTTCTTGCGAGCTCTCGTGTCGTGGTCCTGCAATGCCTGCACCCAGTAGCTTACCGCTTGGCCGTGAATCGTGGTTGGCTGGGACGCCCCGCAGCCGGCGAGCATGCCGGCCAGCACAAGCACGCAAAACTTCCGCATGGGATCATCTCAATAGTCGAGGCCGACGATGGGCTCGCCTCGAGCGCGCGTGCCCAAAGCCCAGAAACTCCGGCGTTCCTGGCCGTCCACGGTAATGCTACGCAGGAAGTGAACCGCGCCGTCGGCGAACAGCAGGTTCACACCGCCCGGGTGGCTACTGGAGAAATCGTCCAGGCCGCCATCGGCATCGGTCGTGTTGTTCACCCAGTTATTATGGACGAGGATAAGAGCCTGGGCGGGCCCGGTGGCATTCGGCCAGGCGTTTTGCCCGCCGGCGCGCGTGACAGCGCCGCCGGGCGCGCCGGCCCAGATGCCGTTGCTCTGCGACCAGGCCCGGTCGCCGAGC
>DASZFN010000919.1:0-17299 GCA_035939715.1 Gemmataceae bacterium
CCGCCGTGAACTGAGCGCCGGGATGCGGGTTCAGGTGCTTCAGGATCTCGATGGCTTCCTTGATCGTGGCCAGGTCGAACCCGGTGCGGCGTTGAATGATGGGCAGCCGGTTGTGGGCGATATCTTCGAGGTGATTCTGAATAAGCACGCGCAGGATTTCACGGTGCGGCGTCTCCGGCGTGAGCTGGATCAGCAAGCATTCCCTGGAATCGCGGGCCCCCACGCCGGGCGGATCCATCTTCTGCACAATGCGCAAGGCCTCCTCGACTTGCGCCAACGTCACTGTTGGACGGCCCAGACGCACAACGTCTTCATGCTCGTTGTAGCTTCGGGTAATGTCCTCCGTCGAAGCGGACAGCCAGCCTTTTTCGTTGACATGCGTGATCAGGAAGCGGAGCAGCCGCAGTTGCTCGGGAGTGGTATCGATGAACGTGAGCTGATCGTTGAGATAGTCCTGCAGCGACTGCGGCCGCGACGGCATGTTCTGCATGGCGTCGTGCTTCTTGTCGCCTTCGTCGTCGAGTCCATTACGGCTCGGACGATGCTCTTCATTGATCTGGTCTTCCCAGTCGCGCGTGAAGGCTTCCAGCCGATCGAACTCAGGATCGTTTTCCGGCGTGGCTTCGGCCGGCGTTTCCGTCTCGGCGGGAGTTACCTCCGTCTCGGCGGTCGTTTCGCCGTCGTTTTCCGCCGTCGATTCGTCGTTGGCGGTTTCCTTCAGTTCGAGGACGGGGTTTTCTTGCAGCTCTTGCTGAATGCGCTCCTGCAGCGCCATGATCGGCAGCTGAAGGATTTCCATGGATTGAATCATGCGCGGCGCCAGAATCATCCTCTGGTCCATCCGCTGGCTTAGAGTCGTATCAAGTCGCATGGCTCATTCCTCTCTCCTTCAAAACGTGCGTCGCCCGTCCAGGGCATCGGCCAGCATCTGGCTGTTGGCAAATTCTAAGACTGACCCTGAAGGCAATCCGCGTGCCAAACGCGTCAGGCGAACGCCGCTGGCGGCCAATAAGTTCGAGACGTAGAGGGCGGTTCCATCTCCTTCGAGCGTGGGATTCGTCGCTAGAATCACCTCGTGCACGCCTCCTTGCTGCACGCGCCGGATCAACGCATCCACGGTTAATTGCTCGGGACCCATGTTCTCCAGAGGCGCTAGCCTGCCGCCCAGTATGTGGTAGAGACCGCGGTAGGTCCCCGCGCGTTCGAGGGCGGCCAGGTCACGCGGCTGCTCGACCACACAGATCAGGGCTGAATCGCGGCGCGGGTCCGAGCAGATACTGCACAACTCTCCTTCGGTCAAGTTGAAACATTGCCGGCACGGATGCACCTGCTCGGCAACTACCCGCAGCGCCTCGGCCAGCTCCAGGGCCTCGCTTCGATCCGCGGCGAGCAGGTAATGCGTCAGCCGCTCCGCGGACTTGGGACCGATGCCCGGCAGCTTCCCAAACGCCTGCGCCAGCCGGCCAATGGCCCCCTGTTCTTCCCTGGACACGAGCGATCCTCAAATCTGTGTCATGATCCCGTCATCCCCGGCAATTCCATTCCAGGAGGCAGTCCAAGGCCGGTCGCCATCTTGCCCGTTTCTTCAGCGGCTTGCTGGCGGGCGCGGTCGAGCGCCTGATTGGTAGCGCTCTTGATCAGGTCTTCGAGCATTTCCTTGTCGTTCATCCGCATCAGTTCGTCGCTTATGGCGCAGGATAGCACTTCCAGTTTGCCGTTGGCCCGAACCTTGACCATGCCGCCGCCGGCGTCGCCTTCGGCCGTAAGCTGGGCCAGGCGTTGCTGCAGGTTCTCCACCTCCGCCTTGATCTTGGGAAGGTTCTGCAGCAGACTCGCCAGTTGACCGAGCCCTTTGAACATGCTCACGCCTCCTCACCGTCCGTTGCCTCGACCCGTTCCGAGGTTGCTGGCACGGTCGAACCGAAGCCGTCCTCGACATCCATCAGTTGCGCGCCCAGGACTTCGACCGCCGCCTTGATGAGCGGCTCTTTCAGAGCCTCGGCACGTTGGCGCCGATAGCGGGATTGCGCCTCTTCCGTAGGTTCAGCAGCCTGGGTCGCCGTGTCCGCGCCGTTGCCGGTCAGCGCTTCGACCCGTAAATTCCACGCTTGTCCCGTGAGCTTTCGCAAAGCCGTCTCGACCCGTTCGGTGTTGGCCGGCTTCTGGCAATACTCTCTAGCCGCATTGTACCCATTTGGAAAGCGAAGAACCAGGGTGTTTGGCCCAGAAATTGCAGGCAGGCCCGCTTTTCCGAGGTCGCTGGCCAACATTTGGCCGATTTGACCCAATGTTTCTCGCCAAATTTGCGGCAGAGACTCGGCTGCCAGCGGCGTTGGGGCACGGTCGTTATTCGCCTCAGGACTGCTTAGCGGCTTTTTTTTTAAAGACTCAGGCGGCGCTACTGGCTGGACGCCGGCCGCTTGCTGCTGACGAGACGGCGGCGAACCGGGAAGAGTGACGCCGCCTGTTTTGTTGGTGGATGGAGCCGAACCGCCCGGTTGACTTAGTGTTTGGGCGAGTTGTGCGAGTGACACCAGGTTGTCAAGCCGGCTCAGGCGGACCAGCGCCATCTCGAGCAATACCCGTGTGTGACTGCTGCCGCGCAAGCGCGCCTTGGTAGTCGATAATACATCAAGCCCGGCGAGAATCGTATCGAGCGGCAAGCCGGCCGCCTGCTTCGCCAGGGTTTCGCGGTGACGGCCTGGCAGATGCAAGTGCTGAAACGTCGGACCGGCGCAGCTAACCAGCATGAGGTCGCGCCAGTAATCGAGAAGTTGCTCGAGAAACTCGCCCAGCTGCAGCCCCTCGTCCGCTGCTTGATTGAGGAGTTCCAGCGCCTGGCCTGCATCGTGATCCAGAACCGCCGATGCTAGGGCGATGACCCGGTCGTCGTGTGCCGTGCCCAGGAGCCGATGGACTTCGTCCGCCGTCAAGCGTTCGCCGCCGAAGGCCAGCAGTTGATCGAGGAGCGACTGGGCGTCGCGCATCGAGCCGCCGGCCCGGCGCGCGATCAATTCCAACGCCTCATCGTCGGCCTGCATTTTCTCTCCCGAGACGACCTCGCGCAATCGGTCCACAATGCGCGACGTGCCGATGCCGGCAAAGTCAAAGCGCTGGCAACGGGACAGAATGGTAATCGGGATCTTTTGCACCTCGGTGGTCGCGAAGATGAATTTGACGTGCTCGGGCGGCTCCTCCAGGGTCTTGAGCAAGGCGTTGAAGGCCTCGCGCGTCAGCATGTGCACTTCATCGATGATGTAGATCTTGTAGCGCGACCGGCTGGGCCGCGACCGCACCGTCTGGCGAATCTCGCGGATCTCATCGATGCCGCGATTGCTCGCCGCGTCCATCTCGATGACATCCACGTCCTCGCCGGAGGCAATGCTCTGGCAAATCTCGCACTTGTCGCAGGGTGTCGGTGTCGGCCCGTGTATACAGTTGAGCGCCTTGGCCAGAATGCGCGCCGTGGACGTTTTGCCGACGCCGCGCGCCCCGGTGAAGAGATAGGCGTGGGCCACCCGGTTGCTCTGCAGCGCGTTGACCAGGGCGCGGACAACCGCTTCCTGCCCGACCAGATCGCTAAACTGCTGCGGACGATAGCGCCGAGCGAGGACGGTATAGGCTTGCTTCGCGGCGGAAGGCGATCCAGTTTCAGGGGCGGAAACGGATTTCTTGGCCATGCTCCAGGGCACGAGGAAAAATCAAGGATGAAGAACGCAGCCAGTACTTACGGTGCATTCTATGACCTGGAGGCCGACCGCCAAAGAGGGAACCTGCTTCGGTACCCGCTTGCCTTCGGTTATTCCGCTTGCCTTGGGTAGGCTCCGCTTGCCGAGCGGAGTCTGGCGCAAAGGCCTCGCTCAGCAAGCGGGGGCCTGCCAGAAAAATGGAGCCCGCGGCAGGCGGCCCAGAGAGGCTGATCCACTGCACAAGGGGGCGTTGCTTATGGCTGCACCTTCCGGCCTGACCAGGTTCACAACTTCCCTTTGCGTGGGTCCCCTCCAAGCTCCTTACCGCGGGCATCTATGAGGGCAACAACGCAGGGTTAAATTGTATCACTTGCCGTGCCCCCAGACAAAGTGACTCGCGGCAGCAGGGGTTTGAGCTGGTCTTCAACGGTGATCATCCTGGCGCGGGATGCTCACTCCTGGGCACCAGCAAGGTCAGCTGACAGATTGTCAGCCACGAAAACGGACGTCGCATTGAAGCCGCTGGAATAAGGCTTCCGCCACCTAGGCATCGACGTGCCTACAATCTGTCACTCAAGCCCGTGCCGCTTAATAATTTGAGGCGCGTTTCTCCACCCCTCTGCGGGAAAACCAAACGGTAATCTTCATCATTTCGGTGACATACCGTTGGCACTGAAAGTGCTGCAGGAAAAACGCTCCAGTTGAAGTCTGGTAAGGCCTCCCGGAAAGGGGGTGGAACTCGGTAGAGACGAACGCGTCTTTCGTGTGCATTTTTGTACATTCGTCCCGCCCAAAAAAAGGTGTCTGGAACTTTTCAGGTGCTCAAAAACTCCAGCATTTATTGGAGAGTTCCAGACACCTTTTTTTGGGCCAGTGGAGCATGATGCCTGATGCCGCAAGTCTTCCCCCGCAGCGCCAACACGTTGTCGAAGGTGAGCATTTTCGGCTCAATCTTTTCCCTCGGGCTTCTGGTCTGCATTTGCCTTATCTATGCCCGGTCTTACGGCACTGATGCCGGTATTGCCCGCGTGCAACCGGTGCCTTTCAGCCACGAGCATCATGTCGGCGTTCTCGGCATCGACTGCAGGTACTGTCATAACTTTGTGGAGCATTCCGCCTTTGCCGGCATCCCGCCCACGAAGACATGCATGAACTGCCATTCGCAGATGTGGGTCGGCTCCGACATGCTCGAGCCGGTCCGCGAAAGCTATCGGACCAACGAATCGCTGCGCTGGCAGCGGATCTACAATACGCCCGGCTTCGTGTACTTCGATCACAGCATCCACATTCATAAGGGCATCGGCTGCGCCTCGTGTCACGGCCGGATCGATGAGATGCCCTTCACCTACCAGGTGCCGTCGCTGTTAATGGAATGGTGCCTCGACTGTCATCGCCATCCGGAGCAGCATGTGCGGCCGCGCGCGCAGGTGTTCAACATGAAATGGCAACCCGCCGACGAGCATGACGACAGGGGAATGCCGTACGACCAGCTAACCCTGGGGCGGAAGCTCAAGGACGAATACAAGATCAGGGATTCCAGCATCATCACCAGTTGCACGGTGTGTCATCGATGACCAGGCGAACCGATTTATCTGCCGAGCTTAAGGCTATTCAGCAGCGGCTGGACGGCAGCCATGGCAAGCGGTACTGGCGCAGCCTGGAGGAGCTGGCCGACACCGAGGCGTTTCAGGAGTTGATGCGCCGTGAGTTTCCGGAGCAAGCCGATATCTGGCCCAGCTCGCTGAACCGGCGCCAATTCCTGACCCTGATGGGCGCGTCGCTGGCTTTGGCGGGATTGAGCGGCTGCTCGGTAAAGCCGGCCCCAGCGATTAGCTTCGCCCCTTACGTCAGGTCTCCCGAGGAGGTCATCCCCGGTAAACCGCTGTTCTTCGCCACGGCCATGACGCTGGGCGGCACGGGCGTCGGACTTCTCGTCGAAAGCCACCTGGGCCGGCCGACCAAGATCGAAGGAAACCCCGACCACCCCGCAAGCCTCGGCGCCACCGACCCTTACCACCAGGCGTCGATTCTAACGCTGTATGATCCCGACCGTTCGCAGACCGTGACTTATCTTGGTCAGACGCGCACCTGGGACGAGGGCTTGACGGCTCTGCGCGACGCCGCCAGAAAGCAGCGCGACCGCGGCGGCGCGGGTCTCCGTATTCTGACGGAGAGCATTGTCTCGCCGAGCCTCGCCCAGCAGCTAGAGGATCTTTTCAAATCGTTTCCCAATGCGAAATGGCATCGGTACGAACCGCTCGGGCGCGACATGGCTCACCGGGCGATGCAGATGGCGTTCGGCCGGCAGGTGAATAGCTATTACGACTTTCAAAAAGCCGACGTGGTTCTTTCCCTGGATGCCGATTTCTTGACCTGCGGGCCGGGAAACCTGAGGTACGTCGCCGACTTCATGGCGCGCCGGCGTGTGCGCACTACGGACAAAGACGCCTCCAAAGCGCAGATGAATCGCCTGTACATGGTGGAGACAGCAGTGACCAGTACCGGCGCCAAAGCCGATCACCGGTTGCCGCTTCGGGCGCAGGAGATGGAAGGCTTTGCCCGCGCCCTGGCGACAAAGCTCGGGATTCAGGCCGGCGGCTCGGCGACCAGTGCCGCGGGCGATCATGCCAAGTGGATCGACGCCGTGGTCAAGGATCTCCAACAGCACCGCGGCCGATGTGTGATCCTCGCCGGGGACCGCCAACCGCCCGTCATCCATCTGCTGGCCCACGCATTAAATGAGCGCCTCGGCAACCTCGGGCAGACGGTGCTGCATACGGAGCCGATCGAAGCCCGGCCGGCCGACCACGTCCAATCACTCCGCGACCTGGTTCAGGCGATTGAGAAGGACCAGGTTGAACTCCTTGTCATCCTGGGTGGCAATCCCGCTTTCACGGCGCCGGCCGATTTCCATTTTGCAGAGTTGATCAGGCAAAAGAACAGCCTGCTCCGTTTTCATCTGAGTCTGTTTCAGGATGAAACCTCGCGCCTTTGCCAGTGGCACCTTCCCGAGGCACACTACCTCGAAGCATGGGGGGATACGCGCGCGTTTGACGGCACCGTCTCGATCACGCAGCCGCTCATTGAGCCGCTCTATCATGGCCGGTCCGCCAACGAGTTACTGGCCGTGCTCACCAATGATATAGAAACTCCCGGCCAGGAAATCGTGCAGGGTTACTGGCGCAGCCATTGGAAACAGTCCGGTGGCTCGGGCGATTTTCAAGACTTCTGGCAGACGGCACTTCATGACGGCGTCGTTGCCGGCACCAGGCTGCCGACCAAACCGGTGTCCATGCAGCAAGGCTGGGAGAAGCACCTTAAGGGCGCCGGGGACGGGAATAATTCGGCCGGCCAGGATTTCGAGATTGTCTTCCACGCCGACCCCACCATCTATGACGGCCGTTTCGCCAACAACGGCTGGCTGCAGGAACTGCCCAAGCCGATCACCAAGCTCACCTGGGATAACGCCGCCCTGATGAGCCCGACCACCGCCAAGGAGCTCGGCCTCACGCACATGGCCTATGAGCATGGTGGCGAGCATGGCGGCTACCAGGTGAACGTGGTCGAGTTGGAACTCGACGGTCGAGCCGTGACGGCTCCGGTTTGGATCATGCCGGGACATGCCGAGCGCTCGATCACGGTTTACCTGGGATATGGGCGCGACGCCGCCGGTAAAGTGGGCGGCCAGCGTGACGCCAGGGTTGGCTTCAACTCGTATACCTTGCGCACCTCCGACCACCCGTGGTTTGCAACTGGACTAAAGGTCACCAAGACAGCCGACACTTACCCGATCGCGTGCACGCAGCAGCATCAGCTCATGGAGAACCGCGACGTGGTCCGCGCCGCCAAATTGGACGACTATCACCACCAGCCTCGTTTTGCCGCCGAGCGCGAAGAACGGCACGAAAAGGAACAGACGAAGGAAGCGCGTAAGCCGCTCACGCTCTACCCGCCCTATGATTATTCGCCGCCGAAGAATAAATGGGGCATGGTCATCGATCTCACGACATGCACCGGCTGCAAGGCGTGCGTCGTGGCTTGCCAGGCCGAGAACAACATCCCCGTCGTGGGCAAGGATCAGGTTCTTGCCGGCCGGGAAATGCACTGGCTGCGCATCGACCGCTACGCCACCGGGCCGTTCGAGCACCCGGAGGAGTTCTATTTCCAGCCCGTGCCGTGCATGCATTGCGAGAACGCGCCGTGCGAGTATGTCTGTCCGGTGGCAGCGACCGTGCACAGCGCCGAGGGGCTCAACGAGATGATCTACCAGCGCTGCGTCGGTACGCGCTTTTGTTCGAATAACTGTCCCTACAAAGTGCGGCGTTTTAATTTCTTTCAGTACTCGGATTACAACACGCCCAGCGTGCGCCAGCAGTACAACCCCGATGTCACGGTGCGCTCGCGCGGCGTCATGGAAAAGTGCAGCTATTGCGTGCAGCGCATCCGGCATGCCGAGATCGAGGCCCAGGTAGAGGGCCGGCCCATTGCGGACGGCGAGGTCCTTACCGCCTGCCAGGCGGCCTGCCCCGCCCAGGCGATTCTCTTTGGCGACATGAATGATCCCAAGAGCAAGGTCAAGGAATGGAAGGAATCGCCCCTTCATTACGCCTTGCTGGCCGAACTGAATACGGAGCCGCGCACGACCTACCTGGCCGCCTTGCGCAATCCGAACCCGGAGCTAGAGGAAAAGCCGGCTGAGAAACCCCGGCCGCCAACGCCGGAGTGACGGGCGCACACCCTTTGGCCGCCTTGGGCCTGGCTCAAAAAACGTGGCAAACTGGCAAACTCAATTTTCGGCGGAGTGTAACTTCTGCGATATCTGATAGTTATGGCGATAAGCGAGTTTGCCAACGGTGGCAAACTCAGTTGGCAAACTGGCAAACTCAGTTTGCCGAATCATGCTAGTGATTCGTCAACCGTCGAATGGGGGATGGTCCAAATCGTTTAACCCGGAGCCAGCGGCAACGGCGGTCAGCGGACTGTTAGCGCCGTCGCCGCTGGCCCGGGTTAAACGACTCATCAATCAACGATTGCAGCAAGGTAGTCCATGCCGACCGAGACGTATGCCAGCGTTGAAGAAAGACCGCCGGAGCGGCTCCCCACCGAGGAACCGAGCTACCTGGCGCCCGGGCACAGCTTCCGCTCTGTCACGGACAAGATCAGCACTATCGTCCTGGCACGGCCGACTCACCCCGCCTGGCTCATCTGCTTCACGCTCAACTTCGGCCTGCTGATGATCCTGCTGTACGCCATCGTTTACTTGCTTGCCTACGGCGTCGGCATCTGGGGAATCGACATTCCGGTGGCCTGGGGGTTTGCCATCACCAACTTCGTGTGGTGGATCGGCATCGGCCATGCCGGCACGCTCATCTCGGCCATCTTGCTGCTCTTGCACCAGAAGTGGCGCACGTCGATCAACCGCCTGGCCGAGGCCATGACGATCTTCGCCGTCATGTGCGCCGGGCTGTTTCCGCTCTTGCACCTGGGGCGGCCGTGGTTCTTCTACTGGCTCATGCCTTATCCCAACACCATGAGCCTTTGGCCGCAGTTCCGCAGCGCCCTGGTCTGGGACGTGTTTGCCGTGGGCACATATTTCACCGTTTCCCTTCTGTTCTGGTACATGGGCATGCTCCCCGACCTCGCGACCCTGCGCGATCGCTCAAACAAGAAGCTCGCCCAGCTCACCTACGGTTTCCTGGCCATGGGGTGGCGGAACTCGGCCAGGCATTGGCAGCGCTTCGAGATGGCCTATCTCCTTCTGGGCGGGCTGGCGACGCCGCTCGTTGTGTCGGTGCACTCGGTGGTCAGCGCGGATTTTGCCACCGCGATTCTGCCGGGCTGGCATGAGACGGTGTTTCCTCCCTTCTTCGTGGCCGGGGCCATTTTCTCGGGCTTCGCCATGGTGTTGGCGCTGGCGATTCCGCTCCGGATGTTCTACGGCCTCGAAGACTTCATCACGCGGAACCATCTGGAGGTGATGGGCAAAATCCTCCTCGCGACCGGCTCGCTGACCTGTTACGGCTACTTCATCGAGCAGTTCATGGCCTGGTACGGCGGCGATGTTTACGAGCGGTACACGGCCGTCAATCGCCTCACCGGCTTCGGGCAGTATGCAGGCGTCTACTGGGGTCTGCTGTTTTGCAACGCCTGCGTGATCCAGGTGCTCTGGTTCAAACGCATGCGCCGCAGCCAGACGGCTTTACTAGTTGTGTCTTTCTTCGTGCTGATCGGTATGTGGCTGGAGCGCTACATGATCATCACCACGAGCTTGCACCGCGACTTCCTGCCGTCTTCCTGGGGCATGTTCCGGCCGACGGTGTGGGATTATCTGTTCTTCTTTGGCACGATCGGGTTCTTTTACGTTTCGTTCCTGCTCTTCATCCGCCTGCTGCCGATGATTTCCATCTCTGAAATGCGTGCCCTCTTGCCGGGGACCCATGCGCACGAGGAGGGAAGATGAGGCACAAGACGCCGATTTACGGACTGATGGCGGAGTTCCAGACAGCGGAGCAGATCCTGGCCGCCACGCGCCGCGCCCGGCAGGATGGCTACCGCCACATGGACGCGTATACGCCGTACACGGTCGAGGGTCTCGCGGAAGAGCTGGAGCTGCCGCATACGCGCGTGCCGTTTGTGGTCCTCATGGGCGGATTGGTCGGGGCGGGGATCGGTTTCTTCATGCAGTACTGGTCGATGGCCGTGGACTACCCGCTGAACGTCGGCGGCCGACCGCATAATAGCTGGCCCGTTTTCATTCCCGTGACTTTCGAGTTAATGGTTCTCGTCGCCGCCCTGGCGGCGATCCTGGGGATGTTCTTCTTGAACGGCTTGCCTCAGCCCTACCATCCGGTCTTCAATGTGGCCCGCTTTGCCCGCGCCAGCCAGGATCGGTTTTTCTTGTGTATCGAAGCGCTGGATCCGCGGTTTGATCTCGAACGCACCCGGCAGTTCCTGGCGGGACTGCAGCCGGTGGGCGGAGAGGTACACGTAGTCCCGCATTGACGAAATCATCATGGCGAAAACCAGAGAATCCGCTGAGAACACCAGCCCGAAACGCGAGCGAGGCAAAGAGCTTTCCTCGCTTGCGCTTCGGGCTGGTTACGCAGGCAACCAGGCTACTCTTCAGAGATGCCTTATTGTCGCCTTGCTGGCGATTTTGCCCATCGCCTGCCAGCAGGACATGGCCGCGCAGCCCAGTTACAAGCCGCTCGATCCCAGTGACTTTTTTGTCGACGGCCGGTCGGCGCGGCCGCTGGTGCCCGGGACCGTGGCGCGGGGCCATCTGCGCCTGGACACCCAGCTCTACACCGGCAAGCGTACGCGCGAATCGCGCGACTATGCCGGTTCGGCGGCCATGATCGCCGCCAGCGCGCAAGGCCCGCTCGGCGTCGCCGCCACGATTCAGCTGGAGAACCGCAACTATGTCGATACTTTCCCGTTTCCCGTAACACGCGACGTGCTCGAACAGGGACGCAACCGCTACATGATCTATTGCGTGGTTTGCCACGATCCCCTCGGCACCGGCCACGGCAAGATCGTCGAGCGCGGCTACACGCAGCCACCGTCGTACCACATTCCGCGTCTGCGCGAGGCCCCGGTCGGCCGTTTCTTCGATGTGATGACAAACGGTTATGGGTCGATGCCGTCCTACCGCGAGCAAATTCCGCCGCGCGACCGCAGGGCCATCGTCGCTTACATCCGGGCTTTGCAATTAAGCCAGCACTTTCTCGAAAAGGAGTTAACGCCAGCAATGCGCGAGGAACGGGAAAAGCAAGAGAAGTCCCAAGCCGCAGAGGACCGACCAGAATGAGCACGCTGCCGGTTGACCAGCGGAATGAACTGCAGCGCCTGCTGTGGCGGTCGCTCGCCGTGGGCGTGGTCGCGCTCCTGGTTTGCGTTATTGGGGCGCCGTTCAGCCCGGTCCAGTTCTTCCGGGCCTACCTGGCCGCTTACCAGTTGTACCTTGGGATCGCCCTGGGCTCGCTGGCGATTTTCATGCTCTATCAACTCACCGGCGGGGCGTGGGGCTTTCTCATCCGGCGCATTCTGGAGGCCGCCACGCGGACGTTGCCTTTGCTGGCTATTCTGTTCCTGCCTGTTGCCATTGGCGTGCGCTTTGTCTACCCCTGGGCCCAGATGGTCGCCGGCAGCGAGGAGCTAAGATACAACCACAGGTATCTCAACGTGCCGTTCTGGTGGATTCGTGCAGCCATCTTTTTCGCCCTATGGCTGGCTGTCTCGGCGATCTTCAGTATCTGGTCGCGTCAGCAGGACAGGACTGGCGAGCCCCATCTGCCGCGCAAGTTCCGGCTCCTCAGCGCGCCGGGCCTGATCATCTACGGCGTAACAATCACGTTCGCCTCGGTCGATTGGGTGATGTCGCTCCAACCCGAGTATCATTCGAGCATCTTCGCGCCGGAGTTCGCGACCGGCCAACTGCTCACGGCGCATGCCTTCGCGGTCGTGGTCCTCGCCTGGTTGGTGCGGCAGCCGCCGCTGGCCAACATTATCTCGCGTGAAACCCTGAACGACGTCGGCAACATGCTGCTGGCGTTTCTGGTGGTCTGGGCGTACATGGCGTTCTTCGAGTTCATGCTGTCCTGGATCGCGAATTTGCCGGCGGAAAATGCCTGGTTCATCCCGCGCTCGCAGGACGGCTGGCAGTGGGTGGCGTGGGGGATTTTCGTATTCCATTTTGCCGTGCCGTTCTTCTGCCTGCTCATGCGGAACATCAAACGCGATCCGCGCCTTCTCGGCCGAGTGGCAGCGCTGGTCTTCTTCATGCACCTGGTTTTCCTTTACTTCCAGGTTATGCCGGCCGTGCCCGACGTTCCAGGCGCCCCCAGCACGCACATAAGCACGCATTGGATGGATTTCCTGATGCCGCTGGGCATCGGCGGCATCTGGCTGGCGTATTTTCTCTGGCAACTGGCGCGCTTCCCCGTGCTGCCGCTCCATGACGCCAACCGCGATGAGGCCGCGCGCTTGCGCGAGTCGGCGCTGGCGGAAGGAGCCCGAGAGGAGGCCCTCCATCATGGCTGATGAACCGCGTTTGCCTGGCGAGGAGGAGATTCGCCATCCCGACGGCCGCATCGAGCATCCGCGTGTTCGCTTCGAACGCAGCGATGCAAACTTCTCGCCCATCTTGATCACCCTCATTGTCGTGGTGGGCATAGCGACCCTTCATTTCGCGAGCGTCTGGTGGTTTTTCAAGCATTACGGGGCTCACGAGGCCGCCATCAAACAATCGCCCTTCCCGCTCCAGCCAGGTCCCTCCGATCAGCTTCCGACTGAACCGCGCCTGGATCCGGTCAACCGCATGGCATCGATCGAGAAGGGCAATGTCCATGTGATCGAAGCGAGCAGAGAACGCATCCTGAACAGCTATGGCGCGCTCGAACCGGGCTACGTCCGCATACCAATCCAACGCGCCATGGATGTGCTTGCAAACAAGCTGCCGGCCCGGCCCAAGCCGGCCAGCGATGCGCAGAAAGAAAACGGCCTGGTTGACGCAGGTGAGCCCAACTCCGGCCGTATGTTCCGAGGAGAACCGCGATGGTTCGAACGCTGAGCCAACGACTGTTTGTTGATCTTCAGGTAGATGATATGGGTGCCATGCTTTCGCGGCCCCCGCTAGCCATGACCAAGCATACAAACCAAGCCGGGGCCGCGAAAGCATGCCACCCAGAGACGTGCCACGCAGAGTCGGAAATGGGCGGGATTGTAGCGTGCCGCTCCCGCTCCCCTAACGGGTCGCGGCCAAACGATCATTGGCTGTTCGTTTGCCTGGCGTTGCTGCTTTGTGTTGCCCCTGTGCGCGCCCAGTCATCGTTGCCGCCTTCATTGCGCAATGTCCGGTTCGACCAGCGCCTTAACGAGCAGGTTCCCCTCGATCTGGTTTTTCGAGATGAAACAGGCACGCGGGTGAAACTGGCTGACTACTTCGGCAAGAAGCCGGTCATCCTTGTCCTCGCCTATTACCGCTGTCCGATGCTGTGCACCGAGGTATTAAACGGACTGGTGCGCGCCTTGCTGAACGTTCCTTTCGACGTCGGCAAAGAATTCAATGTCCTGACGGTCAGCTTCGACCATCGCGAAACTGCGGTGCTGGCCGCCGCGAAAAAGAAGACCTACCTGGAACGCTACGGCCGGCCCGGAGCGGAAAACGGCTGGCATTTTCTGACTGGGGAAAAGGATGCCATCAAACGCCTGACTCAGGCCGTTGGCTTCCAGTACAGCTACGACGCCAAGAACGATCAGTTCGCCCACGCGAGCGGCATCATGGTACTCACACCGGAGGGGAAGATTTCGCGTTACTTCTACGACATCAACTATCCCGCCCGCGACGTGCGCCTCGGCCTCGTGGAGGCATCCGAGAACAAGATCGGCTCGCCCGTGGATCAGATCCTCCTCTTCTGTTTCCACTACGACCCGATGGAAGGCAAGTACGGCCCCGTGATCATGAATTTCGTCCGGTTAGGAGGAGTTCTGACGGTGATGTCATTGGGCATTTTTATGGCGATATTGTGGCGCCAGGAGCGCCGCAAGGCGCGGCTGGAAGTCGGCGTGGCGTCCAGCCGTGGAAAGGCAGCAATGTTTGAGCCCTGGAAGGGCGGTAGTTGATAGCCAGGCGGCGTAAGCCCCTGGAGGCGAGTGGAGATGTTGCGTTTAGCCCCGGTAGGGGCGGCAGTGCGATTACGCCTCCCCACTGTCGCCCCTACCGGGGCTCCAATGAGATGGCGGTCGCTGGTACCAGGGGCTTACGCCGCCTGGCTATCCACTATCGCCGCTCCGCGGCTGAGAAAGGTGAAGACATCGATGTTCGCGGACATCGCTTTATATCCCGAGCAGGCCTCGACCACGGCAACGCACGTGGATTTGCTGTTCTATTTTCTGACCGGCGTTACCGGGAGCGTCGGGTTGCTGGTGGCCGTGCTGCTGATTTACTTTTCCGTCCGTTATCGCCGGCGGGCGGGCGAGACGGGCGTGCCGCCGGAGACGCATTTCCCGCAGGCCCTGGAATGGTTCTGGACGGTGACGCCGCTCGGCATTTTCCTGGTCATGTTCACCTGGGGGGCGACGATTTACTTCAGCGCCTATCGGGCGCCGGACGATGCCACGCCCATCTATGTGGAAGCAAAACAATGGATGTGGAAGTTCCAGCATCCCGAAGGACAACGGGAAATCAACGAACTGCATGTACCGGCGGGCCGGCCGTTCAAGTTGCTCATGACCTCGGAAGATGTGATCCATAGCTTTTTCGTGCCCGAATTCCGCGTCCACATGGATGTCCTCCCCAATCGCTATACCTCGGTCTGGTTTCACGCCACCAGGGTAGGCACCTATCACTTATTCTGCTCGCAATACTGCGGCACCAACCACGCCGGCATGATCGGCAGCGTGATGGTCATGGAACCGGCCGACTACCAGAACTGGCTCAACTTTCACGCGGAGGGCTCGCTGGCGCTGGAGGGCAGGAAGGTCTTCCTCAAGTATCGCTGCATTAGCTGCCATAGCGCCGATGCGCGCGCTCGCGCCCCCGTGCTGGAGGAACTCTATGGCAAGGCGGTCCCCCTGCGCGACGGGCGGACCGTGATCGCGGACGAGAGCTACATTCGTGAATCGATCTACGATCCCGCCGCCAAGATCGTGGCCGGTTGGGAAAACATCATGCCGACCTTCAAAGGCCAGGTGAGCGAGGAGGAGGTTATCGAGTTGATCGCCTTCATCAAGGCCCTGAAACGCGGCCAGACGCCGCCGCGCGTCGAGGAAGCGCCGCCGCCGGTCGGCACGCCGCCCATTAACCCACTTGAACCCAAACCATGAGCACGCTACTTGCTGAACCCACGCCGTTGTCCGCTCCGGAGCAGGAGCCGCGCGAGACCTATCTCAACGTGGCCCACGGGCTGATGTCCTGGCTGCTGACCAAGGACCACAAGCGCATTGGCATCCTTTACCTGCTGACCGTCACGGCCATGTTCTTCATCGGCGGCGTCGCCATCACCATTGCCCGGCTCAACCTCATGACGCCGAACGGCAGGCTGGTGGAAGCAGACACGTACAATCGGCTCTTCACGCTGCACGGCGTGATCATGGTGTTCTTCTTCCTGGTGCCGGTCATTCCGACCGTGCTCGGCAACTTCTTCATTCCGCTGATGATCGGCGCCAAGGACCTGGCTTTTCCACGCATCAACCTGGCCAGCTGGTATCTGTTCGTCATCGCCGCAGGCTGGACGCTCTACGCCGTGCTTGCCGGCGGCCTGGACACGGGCTGGACGTTTTATACGCCGTACACCACACAATCGTCGCGCTACAATGTCGTGCCTGCCCTGATCGGCATTGTCATCTCCGGCTTCTCCTCGATCTTTACGGGCATGAACTTCATCGTCACCATCCACAAGCTCCGCGCTCCCGGGCTGTACTGGTGGCGTTTGCCGATATTTGTCTGGACGATTTATGCCACCAGCTTCATTTTTCTGCTTGCCGTGCCGGTGCTGGCCATGGCCCTGATCCTGGAGATCCTGGAGCGCCTTCTGCACATCGGCGTCTTCGATCCGGCCCTGGGCGGCGATCCGCTCCTGTTCCAGCACCTGTTCTGGTTCTACTCGCACCCGGCCGTCTACATCATGATCCTTCCCGGCATGGGCGTGGCCAGCGAGGTGATTCCCTGCTTTGCGCGCAAGCAACTGGTCGGCTACTCGTTTGTCGCCGTGTCCAGCTTTGGCATTGCCACGCTCAGCTTCCTGGTCTGGGCACACCACATGTTTGTCGCGGGCATTTCCATGTACGCGGCCTTGATCTTCTCGTCACTCAGTTACCTGGTCGCGGTGCCGTCGGCCATCAAGGTCTTTAACTGGACGTCCACCTTGTACAAGGCCTCCATCACCTTCCAGGCGCCGATGCTGTTCGCGCTGGGCTTCGTGGCCCTGTTCACGGCAGGCGGCATGACCGGACTGTTCCTGGCGGCCCTGGGCATGGACATGCACGTTCACGACACCTATTTCGTCGTGGCGCATTTCCACTTCATCATGGTGGGCGGCATGGTGATGGCCTACATGAGCGGCTTGCACTACTGGTGGCCGAAAATGACCGGGCGCATGTATTCCGACTGGTGGTCGAAGCTGTCCGCCATCATCATTTTCGTCGGTTTCTTCTTCACCTTTCTGCCGCAGTTCGTTCTCGGCTACAACGGCATGCCGCGCCGCTATCACCGCTACGCGCCGGAGTTTCAGGTGTGGAATGTGATGTCCTCGGCCGGGGCATCGGTACTGGCTATCGGCTATGTGCTGCCGCTTTTGTACCTCCTGTATTCACTCCTGTGGGGACCGAAGGCCGGACCCAACCCGTGGGGAGCGACGGGGCTCGAATGGCAGACGCCCTCGCCGCCGCCCAAGGATAATTTCCCTGAAACGCCCGTGGTCGTCCGCGGGCCTTACGAGTACCACCTGCAAAAGGCGCAAAATGAAGCTTAGCGAATCCACCATCTGGACTCCCGAGGAGCGCGCCATCATCGAGCAGGATACCATGCTCACGCGAGATCTCCTGGAAGAGCAGTATGCCAACCTCGAGCAGCAGCACGAGACGGCCGCGCTCGGCATGTGGGTTTTCCT
>DASZFN010000920.1:0-10073 GCA_035939715.1 Gemmataceae bacterium
GCTCCGGTCAATGGCGAGGTCGTGGAAATCAATGAGAAACTGCTCGAGGATCCCACGAAGGTCACCAATGACCCATACGCGAAGGGCTGGATGGCCAAGATCAAGGTAGAGCCCGGGACGACCCTGGATCACTTGATGACGCTGGAGCAATACGAGAAACAGATTGCAACAGAAGGACACTAAGGCGGAAAACGCCCCAAAATGCCGTTCATTGCTACAATCCCAATTGGCTGAGCAAAGCCAAGATTTGCACGCGGAGCAGACGATAGGACAATGATATGAATGCGGTTCAGACGGTCACACAGCCACGAGCCGTTCCCGGCATGGCAACGACTCCGGAAGAAACGGGAGAACGCCGTTTCCTGCTGCAGGGCATTAGCTGGCAGTTTTACGAGGCGTTTCTGGCCGAGCTGGGAGACCGTCCGGGCGTGCGTCTCACTTATGATCGAGGAAATCTCGAACTCATGACGCTCTCCTTTCGCCACGAGTGGTTGCGGCGACGGCTCGGTCTGGTGGTCCAGGTGCTGGCCGAGGAACTTAATCTCGATTTTCAGGGCTGCGGTTCGACGACGTTCCGGCGTGCCGAGCTGGAACGCGGACTGGAATCGGACGAAGGCTTTTACATTGAGCATGAGCATCTCATTCGGGGAAAAAAGACCATAGACCTCACGCGCGATCCACCCCCTGACCTGGGCATCGAGGTGGAGGTGTCCCGCAGCGCGCTGGACCGGATGGCCATTTACGCCGCGCTTGCCATCCGCGAAGTATGGCGTTTTGATGGCGATTCCGTGCGGGTCTATGGCCTCCAGGCGGACGGTACTTACGCGGAGCTCCCCAGCAGTCTGAGTTTTCCCTTCCTGCCGCTTGCAGAACTGGTTGACATTTTGAAGCAGACTTCCGACCTGAGCGAATCGGGAATGCTGCGTGCCTGTCGAGCCTGGATTCGCAGCCGCCTGAGCACTTGGAAAGGCCAAGCGAATACATAATCTTTCTCGGTGCCAATTTCTCCAATAACAATGCCCGTCTCGCAGTTGCATGCGGGAGGTTTGCTTGTCCTACGTCTTGAACACCCCTGACCACCAGCGCGAAATGCTCAAGCAGGTTGGGGCTGCATCGATCCAGGATCTATTCAAATCGATTCCGGCGTCCCTGCAACTGAAGCGGCCGCTGAATGTGCCGCCGGCGTTGACGGAGATCGAACTGACGAAGCACTTGCAGCAACTGGCCGCCTCCAACCAGGGGGCCGATGATGCCGTCTGTTTCCTGGGAGGCGGCAGCTACGATCACTTCATTCCGGCGGTCGTGGACGCCGTGGCGGGACGCAGCGAGTACTACACGGCTTATACCCCCTACCAGGCGGAGGCCAGCCAGGGAAGTCTACAGGTCTTCTTCGAATATCAAACGCTCATCTGCCAGTTGACCGGCATGGACATCGCCAATGCCAGCCTGTACGACGGCGGCAGCGCCGTGGCCGAGGCGGTGCTGATGGCGATCACGGTGACCCAACGTCACGGCCAGGTGCTGGTCGCCGAGAGCGTGCATCCGGAATATCGGCAAACGCTGGCCACCTACATGCACAACCTCGACGCCCGAGCCGTAACGCTGCCGACGCCGCACGGCTTCCTCGACCCGGACGATTTGAAACGGACAATCGACGATCAGACGGCTTGCGTCGTCGTGCAACACCCGAATTTCTTTGGTTGCCTGGAAGAAGTGGAGGCGTTAGCCCGCATTGCACATGAACGCGGCGCGCTCTTCATCGTCAGCTTCGACCCGATCAGCCTGGGGCTGCTCAAACGGCCGGCGCAGTACGATGCGGATATTGCCGTTGCCGAAGGCCAATGCCTGGGCAATCCCATGAGCTACGGCGGACCGTATCTGGGCGTCCTGGCTTGCCGGGAGAAGTTCTTGCGCAAGATGCCTGGCCGGCTGGTGGGGCAGACGGTGGACCGCAACGGCAAACGCTGCTGGGTCCTGACCATGCAAACCCGCGAGCAACACATCCGCCGGGAAAAAGCCACCAGCAACATCTGCACGAACCAGGGCTTGATGGCTCTGAAGGCGGCGGTTTATCTGACGGCCCTGGGACCGCAAGGGCTGAAGGAAACGGCGGAATTATGCACGCGCAAGGCAAACTACGCGGCAAGCCAGTTGACGCAGTTGGAAGGCGTATCTCTGAGGTTCGACCGGCCGTTCTTCAAGGAGTTTACCCTGCAAGTTCAGGAAAAAGTTCCACGTTTGTTGCAAGGGCTTTTGGCCGGCGGTTATCACGCGGGCCTGGCGCTGGGCCGCTGGTATCCGAGCCTTGGCAACTGCGTCAGCGTCGCCGTGACCGAAAAGCGAACCCTGGCGGAAATCGATGGCCTCGTGAGAGATTGGGAAAGAGCAAGGGAGCCTGAAAGGGACATCCGCGGGTCATGAAGAATCAGTCCACCGAACTTATTTTTGAAATCAGCCATGCTGGCCGGCGCTGCCATAGGCTGCCCGCCTGCGATGTGCCGGCCAAGGCGGCTGTCGAACTGCTCCCAGGCACGGCATTGGCTGAAGAACCGCCGCCGCTGCCGGAGGTCGGCGAGATCGATCTGATCCGCCATTTCACGAACCTGTCCGCGCGGAACATGTCGATTGACACAAACTTCTATCCGCTCGGGTCGTGCACCATGAAATACAACCCGAAGCGGCACGAGCGCCTCGCCGCGCTGCCGGGCATGGCCAATCTGCATCCCCTTCAACTTGACGAATCGTGCCAGGGCATGCTGGAAATCCTCTGGCAGATGCAGAACATCCTCGCGGAGATTGCCGGGCTTGATGCCGTATCCTTACAACCGGCAGCGGGGGCGCATGGCGAGTTAACGGCGCTTCTTGTGGCGTCCGCTTACTTCAAGGATCGCGGCGAGAAACGCTCGCGCGTGCTGATTCCCGACAGCGCCCACGGCACCAATCCGGCCAGCGCCGCCATCGCCGGATTCGACGCGGTCACCATCAAAAGCAACAGCCGCGGCCTGGTCGATGTGGACGACCTGCGTGCGAAAATGGACGACCGCGCCGCCGTCTTCATGATCACCAACCCCAACACGCTTGGCCTCTTCGACGACCAGATCGCCGCCATCACCGAGATTCTGCACGGACAAGGAGCGCTCGTCTACCTGGACGGCGCCAACATGAACGCCATCCTCGGCGTAACCAGGCCCGGTGACTTCGGCATCGACATGATGCATTACAACGTGCACAAGACTTTTACCGGGCCGCACGGCGCGGGAGGTCCGGGGGCAGGACCGATCGCGGTGCGAAACCATCTAGCTCCTTATCTGCCTGCTCCGTTGGTCAAGAAGAACAGGGAGCAGTTCTCTCTGGACTACGACAGGCCCAAATCCATCGGCCGGGTGCGGAGCCTTTTCGGCAACGTGGGCATCCTGGTACGCGGCTATTGCTACATTCGCACGCTCGGCCCGCGCGGACTGCGTGAAGTGAGCGACAACGCGGTTCTCAACGCCAACTACCTCCTCTCCCGACTCAAGGCGAAGATCGAAGTCCCCTATGGCGAGCGGTGCATGCATGAGTTTGTCGCCAGTGCCCGCCTGCTCCGCAAGGAGCGCAAGATCAGCGCCATGGACATCGCCAAACGGCTGCTCGATTTCGGCTATCATGCACCGACCGTGTACTTCCCGCTGGTCGTTCCGGAAGCCATCATGATCGAGCCGACGGAAACCGAAAGCAAGGAAACGCTCGATGCCTTCGCGGATACCTTTATGCGGATCATGGATGAGGATGCTGAGTTCCTGCACCAGGCCCCGCATGCGCTGGGGATCAGCCGGCCAGATGAAGTGAAGGCGGCGAAGGAGCCGGTCCTGCGCTGGAGGGGAAATTGACCATTGCCAACACAGGAGTAACCATGCCACGGCGACAGCTTGATTTTCGGGATTTTGAGGCCTTGACCGCCGAAGTCGAGCTTCTGAAGCGCGGCTGCACGAAAGCGGGAAGCTGGGACCTGGGGCAGGTATGCGATCATCTCGGCAGGTCGATGCAGGCCTCGCTGGACGGCTTCAAGGAAAAGGCTCCCTGGCTGCTGCGCGTTTTCCTGGCGCCCATCTTCAAGCGGCGCATCTTCAAGAGCCGGCTGATGCCTGCCGGGATCAAGGGCCCACCCTCGTTGATGCCCGGTCCCCAGGTGGACGAAACGACGGCCGTGAAGTACTTCGACGTTCAGCTGGCGCGCGTCCGCGATAACACCGGCTCGTTTCAAGCGCATCCTTTCTTTGGCAAGCTGACCAATGAAGAGTGGAAGCAATTTCATCTGATTCATGCGTCGCTTCATGTCGGCTTCCTCACGCCCCGCGAGGGAACGTAGGACGGATTGCCGATCCGTCCGACAACAGACGAAGGAGAGCGAACGCATCGCCGCGAAAAGCATGTCCGAGATCTGTTGCCGTCTGCTACGGTTCACCGTAGCCGACGGTCCACGGAACATGGCGGCCGATGAGGTGCTGCTGGAGTCGGCCGGCACAGGGGTAGCTTCGCTGCGCTTCTACGGCTGGTCGAAGGCGACGCTCAGCCTTGGCTACTTTCAGATGGAGGCCTTGCGTAAGCGCGACCCGCGTCTGGCAGAACTGCCGTTCGTGCGCCGGCCATCGGGTGGCGCGACGCTGGTGCATCATCATGAATTGACGTATGGCCTCGCTTTGCCGGCGGCACAGCCCTGGCAGACCGCTGACTCCTGGCTTTGCCGGATGCACACCATCATTGCCAGTGCCTTGGCGGAACGGGGAGTTACGACGACGCCACAAGCGGCGGCGAGCGCGCCGCCCTTCAGGGGCGACCTTTGCTTTCAGCACTTCGCAGCGGGGGATTTGCTCATCAGCTCTGCGAAGGTCGTGGGCAGTGCGCAGCGCCGGCAGCGCGGTGCGCTGATGCAACACGGCTCCATTCTGCTGGCGCAGAGCCCATACACTCCCGCGCTTCCCGGGATTCGTGAATTGAGCGGTCGCGATTTCGGCGCGGAGGAAATCGCGGAAGCGGTTCAAGAATCCTTTACGCGCAGCACCGGCTGGCGGCTTGTCCCCGGCGGATGGACAGGTGCGGAATTAGATCGCATTGAGCATCTGGCGATGGCAAAATACGCCCAGGATCACTGGAATCGCAAACGCTGAGAGGACAGATCATGGCTGGGAAAAAAGGCATCTTCGTCACGACCGGCAACAACGTCGAGGGTTACCACATCACCGAGTACATGGGCATTGTCCGCGGCATCGTCGTCCGCGCCCAGACGATCACCCAGGGCATCCGCGGCGCTTTCTCGAGCATCCTGGGCGGCAACATCCGCGCTTATGAGGAGGTCTGCGAAGACGCCCGCTCGCAGGCCTATGCGCGCATGGTGGAACACGCCCAGGACAAAAGCGCCGACGCCATTATCGCCATGCGTTACGACGCGACGGAATTTGCCCAGGGCATCACCGAAGTGCTGGCGTATGGGACGGCGGTAAAGATTGCGCCGGCAGAGTGACGTTCAGTAGCAGTAGTCAGTAGCCAGCGATCAGTAGTCAATAGCACAGGCTACTGACTACTGACCACTGACCATCAAACAACCGGGCCTCGCAACACCTGGGCAAGGCGCTACGAGGCCGGTTGAGGTTGGCGGGGCATCGGGTGCCGGCGGGCCTTCCATGCTGTGCCTTGCGGTCGTTCCGTCGTGGCGACCGTGCCCAACAGAGAGGAGCGTACAAGAGCACTGCAACGCCGGCTCCGTATCTCCCGGACCAGGCTGTTCGCGCCAGCGTCGTCGAGGCAGTGGTTACTGCTCGATGACCAGGGTGGAGCCGGCGGGGGCCTGAGGCGTCAGAATCTGCACGGACTTCGGAGCGTCAGGCATCTTCTTGGGAGCGTCACCCGGCTTGGGAGCGGGGATCGGCTCGGCGTGAACGGGAGCGCCCGTACCATAACCGGCGGAGCCGCAGCCGTTGTCGCAGCCGCAGTCGCCGCCGCGATGGAAGCGGGCTTTGCACTTCTCGAAGAAGCCGCCGCCGCCACAGCCGCCGCCGCAGTCGTTGCAGCCGCGCTCATGATGAGCGGTCTGGCCGCAGCCGCTATCGCAGCCGCAGTCGCCGCCACGATGGAAGCGGCCCTTGAGCTTGTCGAGACAGCCGCCACCGCAGCCGCCGCCGCACGAATCGGTTTTGCTTTCGCAGCCACATTGGCGACTGTGGAAGCGGCTAGTCCAGCCGTTGCTCCAGCCGTGATGGCCGCCACAACCGCAATCGTTGTTACAATTGTTGTTACAATCGCCCGCCACGACCGGGGCCGGCGGTGGCACGGGGTGGGCCGGGGGCGGCGGCGCATCGGCGCCGAGCCAGGCCGCTGTTACCAGCAAGAAAGCAGCATTCACGATACAAACCTCCCTTTGGGAATGACTCGGCCAAAGGCCGTGGCCGCTGCGACCGGGAGTTCTCCACCTCAGAAAACCCGCCAGCCCGCGCCAAACTCTGTTACGGAAAACGTCATAGCGCTTCCGGGTTCGCGCCGGGAAGCTTCACCATTCGCTGAGCTACGCATTTTGTTCGGCAGACAAACGCGGGTTCTTTAGCTGGCTTGCCTGGAAGCCTCAGACTGCCGAAACCTTGCTTCGCCAGGTCGGCTTTACCAGCGCTCACGGAACGTCGGAACTTGCCAGCAAGGAACAAAATGGAATGTCTCGAACAAAATGCGCGCTGAGTGGGATACTGTCGTGAAGTATGCGCCAGGTTTGGGCGACAAGCGCCGCGGCGGGGCAGCTCGGGCGAAACTTCGACAGCCGGGAATGCCGGCCCTCCCGATCAGGTAAAATAGTTCTTCTTTCCACTATAATTGTGCACAGCACGCCGTGGACCTTCGCTCGGCCAGGGAATGGATTCGTGGATACCGTCGCCAAGATTTGGCAACTCCTGCCGCACGATCGCAGCGCCATGGAACAACTCGGCAAGACCCTGCGCGTGCCGCCGGTCGTGGCGCAGCTTCTTTTGAATCGGGGTATCGCTGAAGCGGAGCAGGCCCGGCGCTTTCTGGATGCGCCCATGAAGGGCCTCCATCCCCCGCACCTGCTGCCGGGCGTCACCCAGGCCGCGGAGCGGCTGCTGGACGCGGTCCGCCAGCAGAAGCGCATCTGCGTCTATGGCGATTACGATGTGGACGGCACCGCCGGGACAGCCATCCTCTGGCAAATGTTTCATCTGCTCGGCGGCCAGGCCGATTTTTATGTGCCGCACCGGTTGGAGGAAGGCTACGGCCTCAATGGCGACGCGCTCCGTCAGATAGCGCAAACGGGCGCAGCGGTGGTCGTGACCGTGGACTGCGGCATCGGCAGCGTGGCGGAGGCCGAGGAAGCGCGGCGGCTGGGTCTGGAACTAATCGTCACAGACCATCACGAAATGAAAGAGACCTTGCCCGCGGCCGCGGTACTGGTGCATCCGCGCTTGCCGGGCAGTGCCTACCCGTTTGGCGGCCTGTCGGGGGCCGGCGTGGCCTTCAAGCTCGCCTGGGCCCTGGCGCAGCGGGCGTGCGGCAGCGAGCGCGTCACGCCGCGCTATCGCGAGTTCTTGCTGAATTGCCTGGTGCTGGCGGCGCTCGGCCTGGTCGCGGACGTGGTGCCGCTGCACGACGAGAATCGCATCTTCGTGCGGCATGGCCTGGCACGTCTCAAGACGGCGCCGACGCCGGGGCTCAAGGCTCTGCTGGACGCCACGGCCCTGAGCGGCAAGGCCCAGCTATGCGCCGAGGACATCAGCTTCCGCCTGGCGCCGCGGCTCAACGCAGTCGGCCGGCTCGGCAGCGCCCGGCTGGTGATCGAATTGCTGACCACCTCGTCGGCCCAGCGCGCCGTCGATCTGGTGCGCTTTTTGGAAGGCCAGAACGAGCAACGCCAACAATACGAGCGCAAGATTTTGGCCCGTGCACGCGAAATGGTGGCCGCGCATGACCTGAACGGCACTCCGGCCATTGTCCTCGCCGATGCGGAGTGGCACCCCGGCGTGGTCGGCATTGTGGCCAGCCGGCTGGTCGAGCTGTATGCCCGGCCGGTGCTGCTCATTGGTCTGCGCCAGGAGCGCGGTGAAGCGTGCGCCATTGGCCAGGGATCGGGCCGGTCGGTGCCTGGCTTTCCGCTACACAAGGCGCTGCATGCTTGCGGCGAGCATCTCCTCAGTCATGGCGGCCATGCCGCGGCGGCCGGGTTCAAGATAGAGCCCCATGTCATCGACCTCTTCCGGGAGCGCTTTTGCGCCTACGCGGCCCGGCATTTCCAGACCGGCCCCCCTGCCCCACGGCTGGTCATTGATGCGGAGGTTCCCCTCAGCGCCTTGACGCCCGGGCTCGTCAAGGACCTCGACCGCCTGGAGCCTTACGGCGCGGATAATCGCCGGCCGCTCTTCCTGGCTGCGGGCCTCCAGGTGGATGGCCAGCCCAAAAAAGTGGGCGCGGGCGAGCGCCATCTGAGCTTTCGGGTCCGGCAGCACGGCCGCACGCTCCGCGCCATTGCCTTCAACATGGCGGAACGCGCGGAGGAGCTCATGGCTAGTGGCGGGACGTGCAGCCTGGTGTTTTCGCCGGATCTCAATGAATGGCAGGGATTTCGCCGGGTTGATTTGAAAATCGTCGACCTGCAAGCCGGCCCGGAGGCGCGCCTGGGATAAGCCGGCGAGAGTCGCCTTTCAAACGCCGCGGTCATTTACAGCCCGCGAAAAGCCCGGTAAACTGAGCCTAACTGGTTAGAGTCCTGTTCCGTTGGTCCGCAGTGATCCGGACCCTTGTGGCGGATAGGCTCTTAACTCGAGGGGATTTCTCATGCCGCATGCCATTGTCGATCCGGAAGAATTGCGCCGCTTTGCTCATAATCTGAAGCAATTCAACAACGACCTGCAGAGCCGCATTGCGGTCTTGCACGGCCAACTGGTGGCGCTGGGCAATACCTGGCGCGACAAGGAGCATGAGAAATTCACGCAGGAATTCGATCAGACCATGCTGGCCGTCAAGCGTTTCATGGAAGCGGCCAACTTGCATATCCCGTTTCTTGTCCGCAAGGCCGAACGGGTTGAGGAGTATTTGCAGCAGCGCTAGATTTTAGGAGTCATTCGTCATTGTTCATTAGTCATTCGCTCCGTGTATGACTAATGACCAAGGACTCCCTAGAACTCCGCTCCGAAGGACACGATCATGGGCGCAGCACGCGTAACCTCGATTGAGACGGTCCAGGACTTCCGGGCCAAGCTGTGCGAGTTCGGCAAGGACGCCAAAGACGTTTTGTGCGCCGCCGAGATGCATATCCGGCGGACGTTTGACTGGCTCAACGAGCGCGGCAAGCACTGGCAAAAGGAGATCAAGCACCGCCAGGAGGAGGTCGTTCGCGCCAAGATCGAGCTGCAGGCGCGCAAGGGCATGTGCAAGGACGGCAGGGGCCCAGGCACGTCCGATCAGGAGCGGGCCCTGTACAAGGCGCAGATGCGGCTCAAGGAAGCCGAGGAGAAACTGGCCTGCTGCAAACGCTGGGGCCCCCTGCTGCAGCACGCCGTCCACGAATATCACGCGCCGGCCCGGCAGCTTGCCGGCAAGCTGGATACCGATCTGCTCAAGGCCCTGGCTCTGTTGCAACGAAAGCTGGAGGACCTGGAAGCGTATCTGGCCCTGGCACCGCCTTCCACACCGGAGCCGGCCGGCGTCAGCAGCACGGCGGAAGGCCCGGCCCTCGCCGAAAGTACGGCGCGAACCTCTGCTGATGTTGCCGGACCGGAACCGGAAACGCCCGCTGACGCGACTGAGCCGCCTGAGGAGCAGGATCCTGAAGCAAAACAACTGGCTGAGGAGAAGATCACGCCATGAATCTCAGCAGCAGTTCCATGGAGATGAGCGGCGGTCTGAAGGACCTCCGCGCCATGTGGGAAAACACCAAGGAAATCTGGAACGATCCCGTCCGGATCGCCTTTGAGGAACAGCACTATATCCCTTTGGAGCACAGCGTGCTAGGCGCCATCCGGGCGATCGAACGGCTGGGCCCGATCCTGGAAAGATGCCGGCAGGAATGTGGGTGAATGTGGTGGTGAGTGGTCATTAGT
>DASZFN010000921.1:0-5743 GCA_035939715.1 Gemmataceae bacterium
ACGAAGCCACTATTCATTTTTATTCCCGCGACCCGAAAGCCGATGCGCCCGGCAAGCCGGTCGCGCTCAAGCTTCCCGACGGCTACAACACCTGGGCCGCCGCCTGGCAACGCGGTGCGACGGTGCTGTGGGTGTTGCAAAAAGGCAACGTCCGCAGCTACGATTTCACCAACCCCGCGCAGGTGAAGGAAACGACCCTCGAAGAACCGGCGAACTTCGACAAAGTGCCCAGGCCCATCCTCGACGCCCTGCGTGCCGCGCTTGACGTGCCCGGCACGCCGAAGCCGGCGCCGGCATTGCCGAAGGAGGCGCCGGCAGCGCCGGCAAAAGATAAGCAATGACAATTGGACTACTGACTACTGACTAAGGACCAATGGCCACTTGCAGGGGCGGGCTTTGGCAACCCGGTGAACGAAGGGCAACCGTTCCGAACCTGCGCCCCTGGCTGGGGACTGGCCAGGCAAGTGGGCGCCCCCGCGATCAAGGACTTGGGGTGAGAACGAACTCGTCGGCAGCGGCTACGCTTGCAGCCACAGACGTGTCCGGAAGGCCCGCGGCGAGCGCGGCCGTGAAGGTTGCCAGGCCGCCCGCGTCGGCGGCGCGGTGGAGAAGGCGCTGGTAGATGTTCTGCACCACGTCCTGCTCGGATTCCCGGCTCGACAGCACAAGCCCTGCGACTGAAGCCGTGGACGCCCCCTGTGCCAGCAAGCCGCCAAGACCGGCCGCGCCGCTGGCATCCACAGCGCGGCCAAGGACCGCATGGTAGAGCGCGCTCAAGAAACCCGTGGTGCTGGCGCCGGCACGCTGGTAGAACTCCCCCGAACCCAGGATCATCTGCTCAACCTGGAGGGCGCTACCGCCCTGGTCCAGGAAGGCCAGGAAAGCCGCCCGCCCGCCCGGATCCGCTGACCGGCCCAGCAGCGAGGCATAGAGGCCGTCGATGACGTTCGTGCGGTATTCGACGCTTTGCTGAAAAGCCACGGCAACCTGGAAGCGCGTGACACCGCTGTTTAACGCAGCCAGCCAGTTGTTAAAGCCCGCGGCATCGGCCGGCCGGTGGAGCAGGTCCGTGTACAGGTGATCGAGGAACTCTGCTTGCGGATTCGTGACGAGCACCTGTGCCGAGGACTCCGTCGCCACGCCCCCAGGCCCGTTCAGAATCACGCTTAACGGCATGGTGGCGCTGCCAAAGGTGCCGCCGAAGGCATGATTGCCGCTGACGACGAACGTCTGCCCCGCGGCGGTAACCGTTCCCGGGCTGCTGCTGCCGTCTCCCCAGTTGATGGTGGCGCTGTACTGGCCTGCCGCCGAGGCCGCGGCCTGCGGAGCAGTGAAGGTGGCCACGGTGCCGCTGAAAATGTTATTGGGGGCCAGGGTCGACGAAGGGGCCTGGCTTATGTCCGGCGCGTTGAAGACCAGGTGCCCGATTTTTCCGGCCTGGCTTTCCACAAACCAGATATTGCCGTCGGGACCGGAGGTGATGCCCTGTCTGTAGGCGGTAACGTTCACCGCGGAACCAACGTGATATTCGGTGATGGTCCCGCTCGTGGTGATCTTGCCGATGTAGACGCCTTCAAAATCCGACGGGTTGGACGGACACGCGCTGAACCAAAGATTGCCATCGGCGCCCACGGTGATGTCTTCCGCCGCCGACTGCCCCGTGGGAAGAGCAAAGAGCGTAGTCTTGCCGTCCGGTGTGATCCGGCCAATGGCCTGGTCATCTGCAAACCAGAGATTCCCGTCCGGCCCGGCGCTAATGCTGGAAGGGCCAAGCCACAAGGTAGAAGATCCAGCCGGCAAGGTAAACTCGGTGATATCGCCGCCGGGGGTGATGCGACCGATTTTGTTGGCACTGGTTTCGGTAAACCAGAGGTTGCCGTCCGGCCCCTTGGTGATCCCGGTCAGGTCCCAATCAGGGTAACTCAGCGTTGGATCCGCCCCCGGCGTGGGGAACGTGGTGATGACGCCTGCGGGAGTGACTCGACCGATGAAACTCCCGGGGCCGCCGTTCGACACGTACCAGAGGTTGCCGTCGGGCCCAGCCGTAATCGAGTATGGTGTCCCGGTGCCAGGGGCGGGGAATTCGGTGATCGCGCCGGACGGCGTGATGCGGCCGATCTCCTCCGTTCCCTCGTAATAGATAGTATCGACTTGCATCAGGGTGAACCAGAGATTGCCATCGGGCCCTGCCGTGATCCCGAGTGGCGTGCCCGGCACCTGAAACTCCGTGATCACGCCGGCCGGAGAAATTCGGCCAATCTTGTACCCGCCGACTCGCCCTTCGGTAAACCACAGGTTGCCGTCTGGACCCGCTGTGATCCCGAACGGATAGCTGTACTGACTCGGCAGGTTATACTCCACGATGCCCACCGAAAGAAGGCAGCGCTCCTCCAGGGAATCGAGGCGCGGCCGATACCGTGCCGGCATGGGGCGTCTCCGCGCCCGGGAAGATCGGAACCTCCGGACCCATCGAACCCAGCTGCTTGCGAACATCATGAGCCGTTCCTTTCGAGTCTTGCAACCAGCCCCGAGGAATTTAGCCTAGCACGGGGTTCCTTAGAATCACATGAGAACCAAGCCCTCAATTCTCTGGTCCCGATAGGCTCTAAGACTAGTCCCGTAGGAACGGGGAAAAGGTTACAAGGATTCGAGGTAACGGGGGCGCGAATTTCCTACTGGTCGATGGATCGGTGCATTTCTTGAGCTATTCGGCCAACTTGCTCTTACCCGGGTTATCCACCCGCGCTGGGGGCGAGGTTGCTGAACTCCCGTAAAGTGGTATAAGGTTAGCTGAGCCTGAACCCCGTTCATGCGTAACCTACTGCCTTCCGCGCCGGCAGCTTTCCGAGGCCGTTCCAGACCACGCATGCGCGCCGGGTCAGCCGACTTGTGGTCTCCACCTTCGCTGGCCGGCAGTGTAATGGGAGTGATTCGTCCTTCAAGATGGGGTAATCACAAATGGTGCGATTCATCGCAAGCGTGGTCTTGACGGTGCTGTTCGGTATACCGCTACCAGCCGACGAGACGCCTATTGGGAAGTCCGGCCGAGCCGAGCTTCTGAAGGCGATCCGGGAAGATTACGAGAAGGCTCGGGACAATTTCGGCAAAGCAACCAGGGCCGGTACAATCAAGCCGAACGCAGACGGCGAATACCCCGGCTGGGCAGACGTGCTCAAGCGCTACGCGAAGCGGGCCCACGAAGTGATCGATGCCAACCCAGGCGATGAGGTCGCCCTGGACACGCTCCTATTCTGTCTGGATGACCTCGGCGCGGGCGAACTGGAGCCGAGCCTCTACGTGCTTGTCCTCAAGCACCACGTCGCCAGCGCGAAAATCGACCCACTGCTGCGGCGGCGATCTGCGCCGGTCGCTTTCTTGCGGGCGGTCGCCGCCCAGTCGCCTCACTCCAAGATCCGCCTGTGGGCCAGCTACCATTTGGCGGAGAACCTATACGCGGGCGGCAAGCCGAAGGAAGCCGAGCCGTTATTGGAGGTCCTGGAGGGCGACGCGGAGGCGAAGCATCTCGGCGGCTACGCGATCGGCACCCTGGCCGACACGGCGCGCCGGCTGCTTTTCGAGGTGCGCCGGCTCAACGTCGGCCAGGAGGCGCCGGAGTTGGCCGCGCCGGACCTGGATAACAAGCCAATGAAGCTGTCGGAGTCCCGCGGCAAGGTTACGCTGTTGGTGTTCTGGGCGACGTGGTGCGGGCCGTGCATGGCGATGGTGCCGCACGAGCGGACGCTGGTGGAGCGTTATGCCGGTAAACCGTTCGCCATCGTCGGCGTAAACGGCGATATTCTGCCCATGCCAGACGTGCATGTCACGGGGCCCGATGGTAAGGCGATCGATTCGACTGCCCAGGTAAAGGACGCGCTGGCGAAGCACAAGATCACCTGGCGTTCCTTCCGCAACGGCCAGTTCGGGGTCGGCGCGGACTGGAATGTCCGGAGTTGGCCGACCGTATACTTGATCGACCAGCGCGGCATCATCCGCGGCAAGTGGAAAGGCGACCCCGGCGAGAAGGAACTCGATGAAGCCATCAAAAAGTTGCTGAAGATTGCTGAGACCGAGCAAGACAAGACGGGCAAGTAGACGGCCCTTGCGTTATCGCTGATTCATGCCGATGATCCAAGCCACGTCTGATGGAAGACGTCTATTGATTCAGACCGCTCTCCAGCAGGCCGCTCATCGCTGGGCGAGAAGGGCTATATTGGCGATGTGCCGAACGAATTCAATCAGCACCGAGTTGGTTGGCAGGACAGGGGCGTTTTCTGAGTCGAGGGCCTGGACTGGATTTGGGAAGAAGGATTTGAAGCCGCCGACCGTGACGTGAAGAAGTTGGCCTGACTCCCGAGGTTTCGTTCAACCAGATTCCAACACTTAGAGGTGGTCCATGCGATACATTTCCTTCACCCTCGCTGCCCTTCTCACTGCACAGCTTGCAACGGCTGACGAGCCGCCGACAATCGGCAGCAAGCCGCCGGAGCAGGAGAAGCCGGCCGCGTCGCTGAAACTGGGCGACCCGGCCCCCGCCTTGAAGGTCACCAAGTGGCTCCAGGGTGAAGCGGTGAGGAAGTTCGACCCTGGCAAGATCTACGTCGTCGACTTCTGGGCCACCTGGTGCGGCGCGTGCATTCGCAGCATGCCACACCTGGCCGAGCTTCAAGACCGGTACAAAGACCGGGGCGTGACCATTATCGGCTTCACCTCGCGCGACATTCGGGAAAACTCCAACTCCGAAGAGCAGGTGACAGCGTTTGTCAAGAAGCGGGGTCCCAGACTCCGATATCGATTTGCCTACGGCGACGACGACGCTACCTTCGACGCCTGGATGAAAGCCGCGGGCCATCACTCCATGCCCGGCATCTTCGTGGTCGATAAGACCGGCCGGATCGCCTACATCGGCGGTCCCCTGTTCCTGGAATTGGCCCTGCTCAAAGTCCTGGCCGGCGATGCCAGCGCGAAGGCAATCGGCAACGAGATGGCCAAGATCGAGGCCGATTACCACACTCTGTGCGAACCCATCAATCGGGACCAAAAAGCTTTCTTCCAAAGCGACCCCGAGGTTTATTTCCGCGCGTTGAAGGAATTCGAGTCCAAGTACCCCCCGCTGGCCGATTGCCTGCCGGCGGCGTGCTTCAAACTCATGCTGCTGTTGAAGCAGGCCAAGGCCGGTGAACCGAAGGATTACGCCGAAAAACTGTTGGCGAAGGCGATCAAGGGAAAAAACGTCTTCCAGTTGCAAATGCTGCATGCGCTGTTGAGCGACAAGAAAGAGAACAAGGAACTCATGGCTCTGTCGGTGCGGGCTGCGGAGGCGCTCGTGCGCATCGACGGCGGAAAAGATGCTTACAGCTTGATCCGCCTGGCTGACGCCTATCTCGTCAGCGGCGACAGTGCCAAAGCGAAGGGGTATGCCCGCAAAGCGATCGATGCCGCCGCCGGCGAGCCGGCTGCCGCCCGGGCGGAGATCGAAAAAGAAGCACGGAGGTTGGGGGCGGAGAAATAAACCGGGGGGGGTCCGGCCGAACCAGCCGCTGCACCGGATAGGCGGGGCAAGACGGCTTTCTCCGATTCATAGCAGCTCGTTTTAGGAGTGATATTGTCCACAAAACGAGCTGTGTCTTGCTCTGTAGAAAAGCTCCAGCTGCATACAAGAGCATGAGGTTGTAGCTAATGGCGATCAGGAGCATTTCGCGGCACTGGCTCCAATAGCTCCGGCCATTCACAGTGTTGGTCAGGC
>DASZFN010000922.1:0-5940 GCA_035939715.1 Gemmataceae bacterium
ACGCGGACAAGTTTGCTTCCACCATTGCCAATTTCCTAGCAGTCGCAGCAGGCCGTCTTCGTGAAACGTCAGGCAGGCCGGCTGCCACTGAACTTTGCCTTAGGAAAAAGCACGGCCAAGAGGCCAAGACACAGATAGTTGTCCGGCATTTTGTCCACTACCCGCTGTGCGGCCTCATCGAGGTTCCCGAGGGCGTCCAGGTGCTTGGCCGCCAGACGCTGGACCTGGGCGGCGTCCAGCCGTGAGGGACCAGCGAACGCCCGCGGTTCGCTGCCGTCATCCGCCAGCGCTGTGTCTCCGCCGTGACTGCAAGCCTCGGTGTTGCCTTTACTCCCACCCAGGGGCATAATCAATTCTGCCTTCCTGGACACGCGAGCAAACCGCACGGCGAGCGATCATGGCCCAGCAACCTTCTGCAAGAGTCCCTGTAAGGGTATGGCCGGCAACGCTTGGCTTGCTTGTTCTGCTTACTGGCCTGAGCAGCCGTGTCACCACCGCCAACCAAGCCAACGAGCAAGCGCTGGAAAAACGGTTCACCGATGTCGTACAGCCTTTCCTGAAAAACTATTGCTTCCCCTGCCACGGCAGCACGAAACAACAAGCGAAGCTCGACCTGAGCGGCTACCCGTCCGCAGCAGCGGTGCTGAAGAACCAGGGCGTGTGGGACAACGTGCTGCGGCGACTCGAGGCGGAGGAGATGCCGCCGGAGAAGGCCGCACGGCGGCCCACGCCGCATGAGCGCCGCGCCATCCTTGAGTGGATTCGCGACCTGCGCGAGCAGGAGGCGCAAGGCAACAAAGGCGATCCGGGGCGGGTGCTGGCGCGGCGCCTGAGCAACGCCGAATACGATTACACCGTCCGCGATTTAACCGGCATCGATATGCGGCCGACGCGCGAGTTTCCGGTCGACCCCACCAACGAGGCCGGCTTCGACAATTCCGGCGAATCCCTGACCATGTCGCCCGTCCTTCTGAAGAAGTACCTGGCGGCGGCCCGGTTGGTCGCCGATCACCTGGTGCTGAAGCCCACCGGCTTCGTCTTCGCGCCCCATCCCATCGTTGCCGACACCGATCGTGACAGATATTGCGTCCAGCGCGTCATGGCTTTCTACCAACGGCATCGCATCGACTACGCGGACTATTTCTTCTCCGCCTGGCGCTTTCTACATCGGACAGCGCTGGGGAAACCGCATGCGGACCTTGGCAACATGGCTGCCGAGGCCGGACTCAGCCCCAAATATCTCGCCACCATCTGGGCGCTGGTTCAAGAAGAGCCGCCCGCGCCGGGCCTGCTCGGTATCGTACAAAAGTGCTGGCGCGACTTGCCTGCTGATCCAGGCAAGCAGAGGGAGGTCCGTCGCTCCTGTGAAGGGCTCCGCGACCTCATCCTTTATGTGCGCCCGTACTTCAGCCCCTGGGTGAAAGGGTTGAAGGTGAAGGGCATCTCCCAGGGGAGTCAGCCGTTCATCCTGTGGCGGAATGCCCAGATCGCTGCACAGCACCTGCGTGGCGTGGGCGGCGACGCTGCCGGCGCTCAGGCGCTCACACGCTTTTGCCGAACTTTTCCCGACAGGTTTGTCATTACGGAACGCGCTCCCTATTACGATTCCACCACCACCGCGAAGGGGCGCCTCCTCAGCGCAGGCTTCCACCTCATGCACGGCTATTTCCGCGACGATGGGCCGTTGTACGAGCTGGTTCTGGACGAGGCGGAGCAGCGTGAGATCGATACGCTCTGGAGCGAGCTGAATTTCATAACGCTGGCCCCTATGCGGCAGTACAAGGACTTCATTTTCTTCGAGCGCGCCGAGCCGCCGCGCTTCATGCAGGAGGCAACGTTTGATTTCGCTCGTTCCGAGGATAAGGACGCCGTCTCAGCAGCGAAAATGCAGGAATTGCAGGCAGCATACCTCGCCAAGGCGCGCCGCATCGGGGCGAGCGCTCAGGCATTGGAGGCCATGCAAACTTACTTCACGAGCATTGCCGCCCAGATTCGGCAGGTGGAGCACGCTCGGCTGTCCGCCGAACGGAGTCAGCTCGCGGCGCTGCAAACTTTCGCGGCGCGAGCCTATCGCCGGCCGCTCGCGCCCGCGGAGCGCGACGAACTCCTGGCGTTCTACCGCAAGTTGCGCGATCACGATCATCTTGACCATGAAGAAGCCATTCGCGACACGGTGGTTAGCATCCTGCTGTCGCCGGAGTTTTGCTACCGCGTCGATCTCCCCGCGGCGCCGGCTGTGACGTCTGCCCGGCGAGCGGGACCGGACGCGCGTAGCTTGCCCGATACAAGGAAAACTCCTCTCGGAGACTACGCCCTGGCAAGCCGGCTGAGTTACTTTCTGTGGTCCAGCATGCCGGATGACGAACTCCTTTCCCAGGCGGCAGCAGGAAACTTGCATAAGCCGGATGTTCTCGTCGCTCAGGCCCGGCGCATGCTTGGCGACGCCCGCCTCCGCGGACTGGCCGAGCAGTTTGCCGGGAACTGGCTCGAGTTCCGCCGCTTTGAAGAGACGAACACCGTCGACCGCACCCGCTTCCCCAGCTTCACGAACGAACTGCGCCAGGCAATGGCCGAGGAGCCGGTTCGTTTCTTCCTGCATGTGGCCGGCCGGAATCGCCCGGTGCTCGATTTCCTCGTCGCCGATTATACGTTCGTCAATCCGGTGTTGGCGAAACATTACGGCATGCCTGTTCCCAACGTTGGCGCCAACGAATGGGTCCAGGTGAACGATGCGCAGGTGTATGGTCGCGGCGGCCTGCTGCCGATGGCCATCTTCTTGACAAAGAACGCGCCGGGCCTGCGCACCAGTCCCGTGAAGCGCGGCTACTGGGTGGTGCGCCGCATGCTGGGGGAGCGTATTCCGCCGCCGCCGCCGGAAGTGCCGGAGCTCCCCAAGGATGAAGCGAACCTGGGCGAGCGCACGTTGCCGCAACTTTTGGCGCGGCATCGCGCCGACAAGGCCTGCGCAGGCTGCCACCAGCGTTTCGATTCGCTGGGCCTGGCGTTCGAAGCGTACGGCCCAACCGGCGAACGCCGCACGCAAGATCTTGGCGGCCGGCCGATCGATCCGACCGCGACCTTTCCGGACGGCAGTAGCGGCACGGGGTTGGCCGGCTTGCGCGGCTATCTCACCGCCAGGCGTCGCGAGGAGTTTATCGATAATCTCTGTCGTAAGTTGTTTGCCTACGCCCTTGGTCGAAACGTTACGGTTTCGGACAAGCTCACCATAGATGAGATCCGAGCCGGACTCGCGCAGGCCGGCTACCGCTTCGACAGCCTGGTCGAGTTAATCGTCAGCAGTTCGCCGTTTTTGCACAAGCGGGCAGAGGACGAATCACCGGATTGACCATAAAACTACGAGGGACCCGCGGAGGTCGCGATTCATGAAACTCAAGACGCCAATCACCCGCCGCACCATGCTCCGCGGCGCGGGCGTTGCCATGGCTCTGCCCTGGCTGGAGTCCATTCCTGTCTGGGGCCATGAAGCACCGTCGGGCGGCGAAGGGCCGGTCTTCCCCAAGCGGTTTGCCGCGCTTTTCATGGGCAATGGAGTCAATCCAAAGCACTGGAGCGTCAGAGACGCCGGCGCGGCCATGAACCTGGGCAAGAGTCTCGAGCCCCTGGCACCGTTCCGGAGCAGGCTCAACTTCATCACCGGCTTGTTCAACAAGAACGCCACCGGTGTCGGCATTCATCCCGGCCAGACGGGGAACATCCTCTCGGGGGCTGCCCTGCAAAAAGGCGCCGTGCTCAAGGGCGGCGTCAGTATGGACCAGGTGCTCGCCGCTCGCTTTGCCGAGGAAACGCCGCAACCTAGCCTCGTCCTCGGCTGCGAGCAGCCGCTTACCGGCTATCACGAGACGAATTTCTCGATGGCCTATAGCTCGCACATTTCCTGGCGCGACGCGGCCTCGCCTGTTCCCATGGAGGTTTATCCGTCGCTGGCTTTCGACTCTCTCTTCGAAAATCAGGGAAGCACGCGCACGCTGAGCATTCTCGACCGCGTCAAGGAACACGCCGCTCACCTTCAGCGGCAGGTCAGCCGGTCCGATCAGGCCAAACTGGACGAATATCTGACGAGCGTCCGCGAGGTGGAAAAGCGCATCCAGCACACGCGCAATCATAAAAACCGGGCCGAGGCGCTCGCCCGCGACCGGGGCCGGCCTCTATTTGCCATGAAGCGGCCCGACGACGGCTTGCCCGAGGACATTCGCGAGCACATGCGACTGATGTGCGACATCGTGGCCCTGGCTTTCCAAACCGACAAAACCCGCGTCGCGACGCTGCTGCTCTGCCGCGATCTTTCCGGCCTCTTCTATCCATTCTTGAACGTGCGCACCGCCCACCACCCTGCTTCTCATGATGACCAGTCCGATGCCTACGAGCGAATCACCCATTATTACGTCAGCCAACTCGCCTACCTGGCCGGCCGTCTCGCCGCCATGCCAGAGGGCGCGCAGAGCGTGCTCGACAACTCCTGTCTGCTTTTTGTCTCCAACTTATGGTCGGGCAGCAAACATGATTCGAGCAAGGTGCCCCTTGTCCTGGTCGGCGGTCTGGGCGGCACTCTGAAGACCGGACGCGTGCTCGACTACCGCGACAAGGGCGATGACAACCGCAAGCTTTGCAGCCTGTACCTTTCGATCATGGACCGCATGGACGTGAAGCGGGATCGCTTCGGGGACGCCGGCAGCCGGCTCCGCGGACTATAAGCCAGAATCGATCGCTCACTGCTGGGGGCATCCCGACTCTATTGCTCCTGTGGGGTTGAGGGAACTTTCTGGATCAAGTGGATATAGCTGCGCGTCTTTTCGACAATCTCGATCATGAGGATCGTCGGTAAAGACCCGACTTCTTGCAAGACCTGGGACTTTCTCAGTTCGACCAACCAATCGCAAACGGCTACCGTGGGCGCTTGAGGCCCGATGCGCCCGCCGCCCTGGGGGTGGAAAGGCAAGCGCACTTCCGCGTCACGCAACGGTTCCTGAAACGCGCTGGTAATAGCCACGACCACGAACGGATCCGTGTCATTAATCTCTGCCGTGGCGGTGACAATGACCGCAGTCCGCGGCTTGCCCGGACTGCCGTCCGGCCTTGGGACGGTGGCCCAAATAATGCGACCTTGCTGCAACATGTGCGCGACCTGGGCCTGGCTTGGCTAGAAAGGCCGCTCCTCATCAGCGTCAAACCAGCTCACTGGCGGTGGCAGCTTGGCAGCCAAGGCCCGCAGCTGGTCGTTGCCCGGCGTAATCCGCCGGAGCAAATCCTGGCGGAGTGTTTCCACGACGAGCGTTTCCACTTCCAGGCCTTGTCGAGCCGCTCGGGACTTGAGCTCCTCTTCCAACTCCGGAGGAAGCTGAATGGTAATCGTCATGGCGGTCTTTTCCTCAAACTCTGGGCGTTGCTCACAAGAGAAGTATATCAGAGACCCGGCGGCTGCGAAGCTTGCCTGCCTCATCCGTCGGCAACTGAAAACCAGACAGAAGCAGGAGTTTCCCGCAGAGCACGCTGAGGATGCAGAGAGCAGAGCAGGCCGGGGGCAATGGGAAGGCATAAAAAGTGACGGTTTGCGCGCCTCCTCCCAGCGGGGGCCGGTTACTCTCCCCGCATCGGAAGAACGTTTAACAAAATGATCTGAGCAAGTACGGCGACGAAGGAGCATCCGGCCAACAGCAAGCTCATCAGATCTCTGCGCTGCCGGGTACGAACAAAGAGAATGCTGCTCGGAATAACTGCAAACAACAGCATACCGGCAGCGAACGAACCCGCACTCATCGTGAAACCGAACGCGGACCAACAATAATTTCCGTCCGCGATAATCAAGCCGCAAACAACCGTGAGGATGGCCGCAACAGCCACGGTCAGGCAAGATACGCAGAAAACGACCTTGGTAGCCATATGCGGGTCCCCTTAAGCATCGCGCGCTCTAACCGCCTATCA